>CAXBDS010000019.1:0-44432 GCA_963974355.1 uncultured Opitutaceae bacterium | reverse complement strand
AGTCCCTCCGGTTCGCCCAAGGCCAAGGTATTGAGAACGTTGAACTGCGCGCCGGTCAGGCCGTGCGGACGGAACAGGCGTTGGCTCTCTCGCAGGAAGACGTCGGCCGTCAAAAGGATTTCGTTGACGAGGGAGGGCGTAACTTGGCGCGGCATGGCTTTGTTTCCATGCCTATAGTTTACATGTCAACTATTATTAACCGCTGGCGCCTTCCATGACCTCAGGTCCATCGCCAAAAACCCGAATCCCGGGAAGTCATACTCCAGCCGGCGCAGGTCTCGCATCTGGCGATCGACTTCCCGCATGGCGCATGCGGTTTCGTGTTGAAGGGAAGGTCGCTCGGTGCCGTAAACTCGCTTCTTTAACTCGCGCCGCGTGTAAGGGCGCGTCGGATCCGATTGCCCGTCGATCCATGCCGCCTCGGTAACGTCGGGGTCGCGCCCGCATAGATACCAACCTTCCATCGCCGGGACCGCGATCCCGATCCCGCTCAACAGGCGTTTGCGACCGTGCGCGGGTGGAAGCTTTTTGGTGGTCTGGCGGAAAACAGCGCGCAACTGACACATGCGACAACGGGGGTGAAAATAGCTGGGGCGCTCATGGTCGGCGGCGTGCACGACGGAATCGTCACTATCCACGACTACGACCAACCCCGTCGCGTCGGTATTGAAATGCAAATGACGAATGATGGCCGGAAGCACTTGGGCGACGTTGGGCCACCCCCGGGCGCGTAACGGTGGCCGCACCCGCTGTATCCGCTCGCCCAGCACCCCGGTCACAAGTCTTTCGATCGCGGCTTCGTCCGCCGGCGACTCGCTCAAGATCGCCAGCTTCATGACGCCTCGGGCACGCCGCCCAGCACTCCCGAATACCATAAATCCCCCAATGCGCCGTCGGCCATGATCTCGGCAAGGTCAGTCCGGTCACTGAGTCGGCTGAACGCGGCTACCGACCCTTTCTTTTCCGCAATAACCACCTCCTCCGGATGATCTCGAAACAAATCGAGGAGGTAGGGCGAATGGGTTGTCGCGATGATCTGTCCCGCAGTCCGCTTCGCGGCGGATCCAGTGTCTGGATACACCAATTGATAAAGCGCATCGCGGACCTCACGCAGGAGCCGGGGATGAATTCCCCGGTCGATTTCCTCCACGCAGACGACGGCGGGAGGGTTTGGATCGTGGGCTAGCGCCAGCAAGGCCAACACATAAAGCGTTCCTTGCGACAAATGCTCCGCGGCGAGCACGACCTGTTCCTCCGCCAAGCGCAGCCCAAGCTGCACCTGCGCGGCGCCCACCGGCAGAATTTCAACCGAATCGTATTCGGGCAGGATGCGGCACACCGCATGGTTCAACTCGGCAAATGCGGGCGGACTCTGCTCGCGCCAGCCGGCCACCACAGCCGCCAAATTCCCTCCATCGCTCGACAGGCGTTCATGCGACTCACGGTCGGCGGTTTGCGCGATCGCGTGATGATCGAAGCTGAACGCACGTATGGATCGGAGCCGCATGCGCAGACCATTCCACTCCTCCGCAGACAGCGTCCCCTGCCCGGCCGTTCGTATGATCTGCAGGAAGTCGCATTGCGTCTCGCTGACGCAGCTCATCACCGCTTTCAAATGATCGAAAGGCGGCGCCAGAGCCCAAGCGATTTCCGCACTGCCGCCCATTCGCCCGCTCGGGTTACTGGGAGCCGTCCCTAGCGGCAAACCCGCGAGCGCACGCAGGCGCAGCAGCGCTTGGATTAAACTGGTCTTGCCCGAGCCGTTGGGCCCGATGACCAAATTGAATGGCTCAAGGGCGAGTTGGGTATTCCGTAACGCCTTAAAATCTCGAAAGGAAACAGCAGCGATCACCCCGCCAAGCTAAGGCCGCCGTTGACCGCCGACAACGGCTATATCGCCCCTCGGCGAACCGCCTCAGAACTGCGTCAGCGCCTTCGCGACCAAACTCTGTAATTCACTCGTGCCTACGGCGACCAGGGATCCATCGAGTTTGATCGGTTTAACGATCGGCGAATAGCCCAGGCTATCGGTCTCTGCGCGCAGCAGTTTCAGCTTCTTCAGGTTCTCGGCAGTGGCGTCGCGGGCCGAAAGACTCAGCTCGACCAATAAGGGCTGCCGCCACACGGAGACATTGGGTTGATAACTGATTCCCCCCGCGCCCTGCAGGCGCAACGTGGGGGAAATCAAGGCCAAGTCAGACAGCCGATAATCGAGGGAGGTCGACCGGCTGACCTTTCCGCTAAATTGGTCAAAAGGCAGGGCTGATAAGGTCGCCGACAACGCGCTGGCCGCCTTGGCGATATCGGCAATATTTTGGGCCTTCTGTCCGCCGATCAACCCCGCCACCAAACCGACCACGCTCGATCCCACCTGGGCGGTCTGGCTGACTTGAAAGCCCAAGGCCCGCAGCACCCCTCCCTTGCTCGAGAACGAGAATTCCCCCGTCGCCGTATCCGCCAGCTCAGCCAAGGCGTCAGCCTTGCCCGTTACCTTCCCTTCAACCGCGAACGTGCCTTCGATTGTCGGTGGTTCGTCAGGCGCGAATGCCTTGAACATCGGGCCGGCCGCAATCTCGCTCCCCTTTAGATTGGCGTCCAACGCAAATCCCGGTTTGCCCTCCGTGATCGTTGTTTTCAGCACACCCTGCAGACCGAAAACTCCGCCGGTATCCAACGACGTTTCGAATCCCTCCAGACGCGCTTCGGTCGCCGTCAGCACGACCTTACCGTTTACGTTGAGGAGTTTCATCTGCTCCCGATAACTCACCTCTTTCAGGGCCAACGTGATCGTGCCCTCCACACCGGTCCAAGGCGGCAAAGAGCTGTCCTCACCTGGGACTTCGGGCATCTCTTCCGCGACGGCAAATGGCGCCGCCAAAATCTGCACATCTTCCGGCACCACGCGGTCACCGGTGATCGCGAGGTCCACTTGCATGACGTCGCCCGGCGTGATCGTGCCCCGCACCGCCAAATCAGAAACCCGCTGCTCTTGGGTCACCTTGACGGGCAACTCCAACTTGATCCGGCCGGTCGGCTCGACATCGATCCGTGCGTCAAACTCGACTGCCGGCATGGTCTGGGTGTCCGTCGTCACGACCTGGCGTAAAAGCCCCTTGGCCATCACCTCGGTCAGCTCATCCACCCGGGCCGAAAATTCGCCGACCAAGTTCGCGCTTTGCAGCGCGAGCCGACCTTGCGCGATCGGCTGCCCCAACCACCCTGCGATGTTCACATCGTATTTTCCGATGACGACGATCGGGTCGCTACTCCCCGACGTCTGGGCGGCTTTGGCTTCCAACGTGGCCAAAACGGTGTCGCCGCCCCGCAGACCCATCGACTCCAGCTGCAGCTGCCAGCCTTGAGCGGAGTAAGCCGCTGATACGAGCGCCGAAACATTCAGATTCCTCAGCAAGGCCTCTCCCGCCTGAGACACATCGACTCCGCGCAGTTGCAGCGGTGCCGCCCCCCGCAATACGAAGCCGCCATCCACCGCACGAGCAAGCCACTGTCCGGTGACCGGAGTGCCGCTCACGATCGTATCGCCCAACCACGGTTGAGCCCATGCCAACGGCACGCCCAAGAGGGTCAGCCGCAACAGGTCTCGCGAAGAATCCGCCACAGCCAAAGTCTGCGTGGCAAGGTTCAGATCAAAGGTCTGTAAGCCGACCAATTCGAAAACCGGCTCGACCCCGTTCACCTGCGTTTCCAGTCGGGAAATCCGAATCAGATCGCCCCGGCGCTCCACCGCAAATTCCGCCCCGAGCGTCAGCGCACCCCACGCGGCCAAAGGAGCGCTCACGGCACCAAGCCGGTCCGCCGTCAAGCGCAACGAGCCGTCGACCGCCACGCGTTCGCCCTTGCGCGTGACGCCAAATGCGCCCTTCCCGTTCGCCGTGAAGAGGGGCAACGCAAAGCCGAGGGCAAACGGCGCCACGTCGGTATCGGAAACGGAAATACGCCACTCGCCGTCGAGTTTGCTGTCCGCCGGAGCGAACGCCGCCCCAACCGCGAGCAGCTCCTTGTCGACCGTGGCGATGGCCACGTCGTAGGTCTCGCCATTCTCGGCTTCCCGCGCCGACAAACGAGCCGTCAGCGTCGTGCCTTGCGGGAACTGGGGACCGCGGGCGTCCAGGGTGAAATCGCAGGACAACCCCGAGAACGTGCGAGTGGTCGCCATGTCGGCGGTGAACTCGCCTTGTAGATTTAGCGATTGGACCGGAGCGGTGGGATCGACCAACGCCGACTTCATCGAAAGCGTGAAATGCCCGCTTTGCCCGGCTTGCAGACCGCCGCCTTGCAACGTGATTTCGGCCTCGCCTGCCGCGCCGACGCCTTCCGCCGCCGGAATTTTTATCCGGCCGGCCAGATCCACGCCGTCCACCGAAATATCGACCGGCAAGCGCAACAACGCCAGGACGCCGGTAAACGCTTCCTCCGCCGCGGTGGTCTGGATCGCGGGCGAGGTCCCGGCGGCTTGCGCGAGGAATCGAGGCCACGCCAATCCTGCTGTCGCCGGCTCGCGGCGAGGCGCGATCGCCGCGACTTTGACCGTGTCGGTAGGGTCGAGCGTCCAGCCGTGCGCGACCAGCCGCGCGATCACCGGATGGCCGCGCGCCGCCCCGATCACGCCGACATCGACTTCCAAATGAGGAATGACGATTCGCCCCTGCGGGGTGCGCAGATCAACGCCGGTCACCGTCACTTGGTGCAGACCAACGGATACCCGATCAATGGTGCCGTTGAGATCGGGCTGCGTGCTGAGCCAGCGCCGAGCCGCCCAGGTCTGAACCGGCGGCGCGAGCGCCGCGCCAATCGCGAGCACCACGCCCGCCACGAGCACAGCCAGACCAATGAAAACAATGCGACGGGATTTTTGGGCCATAAGAATACGTAGGGACGCCTATTTTATCCCATGGTTGCGGGAAAGTTAGGCCATCGCGAGTGCGATTCGGCCGATTTCCCGCGCCCGCCCGAGATCAATTGGTGTCGACTACCAAAATATCGCTCAAACCCGTGGCTTTCCGCAGGTTGGCGATGGCAACGTTATAGCTGTAGTTGGCCTGAAGCTGGTTGTCGCGAGCCTGCGTCAAGGCGACGCGAGCCTGCAGCTGCTCAAGCTGAGTCGCCGAACCGGCGCCGTAACGCACGTTAGCCAACCGCACCGACTCTTCGGCCTGTTCGACCGTTTTGCCGGCCGCATCAGCCAATTCTTGGGCCTCTTGCAGAGCCGAAACCGCCCGGCGGACCTCTACCTCGATACCGAGTTGGTAGCTCTCCGCCTGTAACTTGGCCTGTTCGAGCTGCGACTTGGCCTGCACCACTTTTCCGGAAGTGGCGCGACCGTCAAAAATGGCCCAGCTCGATTGCAGGCCGACGGTCCAGCCGTCCAAGGACTCGGCGAAACGATCCGAGAACCCGCTTTTGCGCAGTTCGTAGCCGCCCACCAGGGCGAGGTTGGGCAGGTAACCCGATTTGGCGATTTTGATGCCTGCTTCGCGAGCTTCGGTGATCTTGACCAACTGCTGTAGCTCCGGTCGCGACTCGCGGGCCGTTTCAAGGCTGTTGCGCAGGTCGTAGGTAACGGGTTGATACTCAAGCTCGCCGACGAGCGTAGGGATTTGATCGAGATCAGCGCCCAGACCGGGATGGTAGCCGAGCGACTGGCGCAGCGACTCCACGCCATTGCGCAACGCGTTGCGGGCGCGGATGAGCGCGGGTTGGGCGTTGGCGAGTTCTACCTCGGCACGCAACACGTCGAATTGGGAAACGGAACCGGCGTCGAATCGATCCTTGGCCGTCTGCAGCTGTTCACGGAGCAACTGCACATTCTGGTCCTGCACTTCGATCTGATCGCGGGCGAGCAACACGTCGTAGAAACGAGTGCGCACTTCGAGCAGCGCCGCATTCACGGTCGCCTGCAAATTAAGCAGGGCTGACTCGCGCACGAGGCGCTGAGCGTCGAGGGCCGCGCGCACGCCTCCGCCACTGTAGAGCAACTGGGTGACTTGCAGCGCAATATCCCAATTTTGAGTGCTGCCGATCGTGCCTGTGCTGCTGCGATCCGAACTCAGCTCGTCGGCGTTTTTTGAATACGACCCCACGATCTCGGCGTTGGGCAGCACCTGGGCCTTCACTTCTGTGATCAGGCCCTCCTGCTCTTTGATGCTCTCGCGGGCGAGCCGGATATCGTAGTTATGATCGAGCGCGTAGCGAATCGCGGTCTCCATATCCAGTTGCTGAGGCAAAGGCGCGGCCTCGGCCACGGACCTCGGTGCGGCCGACAACGGCGCCACGAGCAGAGAACTGACGCAAAGAATGCGCCCGATGAGACGATACAGGTAAGACTCCTTCATGATACGAAATGAATTTAGGCGTGGGCCGGAGCATCGTTCGCGCCGTCCGCAACGATTGCTTCTTCAGCTTGGTGATCTTTGGCGATCAGCATGTAAATCACAGGCACGAAAAACAACGTGAAGAGCGTGCCGATCGCCATGCCGCCCACGAGCACCAGTCCAATCGAGTTACGCGCCTCGGCGCCGGCCCCCGTCACAAGCGTCAGCGGGAAGTGACCAAAAACGGTCGCAAAGGACGTCATCATGATCGGGCGCAAGCGCGTGAGTGACGCTTCCCGCACTGCATCCAGTTTTGATTTTCCGTGTCGTTGAAGTTCGTTCGCAAACTCCACGATCAAGATGCCGTTCTTCGATACCAGGCCGACCAAGGTGACGAGACCGACCTGCGTGTAGATGTTAAATGTCGTGGTGAAACCATCCGTCCAGAAGGCCAAATTCGGATTGGGCATCTTCAGGAACGTGAAGATCGTCGCACCGAACATCGCCAGCGGCACCGACCCCAGCAAGATGATGAACGGATCGCGGAAGCTGTTGAACTGCGCGGCCAAAACGAGGAAGATCAGGATCGCCGCCAAGCCGAGCGTGCCGAGGAAGGTCGTGCCGCCCCCACCTTTGCGGAGCTGACGCGACTCTCCCGTGTAATCGAGGACGTAGCCGGCCGGCAACATCGCCCGGGCTTCGGTCTCCAAGTAGCTCAGTCCCTCATCGAGGGGAACGATGCAGATGCCGCTCAACGTCACGGCATTCAGCTGTTGAAAGCGGTTCAGGGAACGCGGTTGGACTTTATTTTCCACGGTGGCGACCGTGCTGAGCGGGATCAGTTTTCCTTCAGGACCAGTCACATAAATATCCGTCAACTGGTCGGGGTTGAGGCGATCCACCCGCTTGATTTGCGGAATGACCTTGTAGCTGCGCCCGTCGATGCTGAACCGGTTCACGTAGTTGCCACCCACCGCCGCCGCCAAATCCGTGGACACTTGCTTCAGGTCCAAACCGAGCGCCGCCACCTTGTCGCGATCAATCACGATCTCGGATTGCGGTTGATCAATTTTCACATCGATCAAGGGCGGGAAGGCGAACTTGCCGCTCGCCGCCGCTTTTGCCTGCAACTGCGTGGCGAACTCCAGGATCTGTTCGGTCGGAGCCGTCGAAGCCAGGATGAACTCAACCGGAAATTGTCCGCCGCCCGGCAGAGCCGGAGGCGCGACGGAGAACACCTGCACGCCGGGAATGGCCCCCAGCGCCTGTTGCACTTCCGGCAAGATCTGAAAAACCGTGCGATCGCGATCCGCCCAAGGCTTGGTGATCATGCCGCCAAAACCGGAGTTCGGGAACGACAGCTGGAAGGCATAATCGAACTCGGGGACGGATTTAAATACATCCAGCACCTCATCCGACCAACCGGCGGTCTGATCAATCGTGCCGTTGGATGACGTGTTCAAGATGCCGAAAATCACGCCTTGGTCCTCCGCCGGAGCGAGCTCTTGGGGAGACATTTTGAACATGATTGCCGCGAGACCGAAGAACACCACCCACAGGACATAAAAATACGGGCGAGAGGCCAATGCGCCATCCAACCACCCACTATAGACGCCCTTCGCGCGTTCAAAGAGTCGGCCCACCAACCCGGCCAAGCCTCGTTCCGAATCGCCGCGCCGCAACAAGCGCGACGCCATCATGGGCGACAACGTCAACGCCACCACGCCGGAGATTGTGACCGCACCAGCGAGCGTGATTGCAAATTCCTGGAAGAGCGCGCCGGTCAGACCGCCTTGGAAACCGATCGGCGCATACACCGCGGCCAAGGTGATCGTCATCGCGATCACCGGTCCCACCAATTCGCGGGCCCCTTGATAGGCCGCCGCAATCGGGCTGAGCCCCTCGCTCAGATGTCGCTCCACATTTTCCACCACCACGATGGCGTCGTCGACCACGAGACCCACCGCCAAGACGATCGCCAAAAGCGTGAGGAGATTAATCGTGAAGCCGAACATCTGCATCAGGAAGATGGCACCGATCAAAGAGACCGGAATGGCAACGATCGGCACCAAGACAGAGCGGACGGAACCGAGGAACAGGAAGATCACGATCACCACAATCAGGAGGGTTTCGCCCAACGTCTTGACCACCTCGTCGATCGCGTCGTTGATGTATCCGGTCGAGTCATACGCCATGTGCGCGGACAATCCGGTGGGAAGGTCCCGCTTGATGCCTTCCAGCTCCTCGCGGACGGCCTTGATCACGTCGATCGAATTGGCGTTGGGCAGCACCCAGATGCCCATGAAAACGGCGGTCTCGCCGGAAAAGCGCACCTCCGCGTCGTAGTTGTCAGCCCCGAGCACAACGTCGGCGATGTCTTCGAGGCGAACCACTGCGCCGTCCTGCTCCCGCACGACCAAACGTTTGAACTCCGCCACCGAAGTCAGATCGGTGTCGGCCGTCAAATTGACCTGCACGAATGCGCCGCGGGTCTGTCCGACCGCCGCCAATGAGTTATTGGCCGCCAGCGCCGCGCGGACTTGCGAGGGGCTGATATTGAGCGCAGCGAGGCGATCCGGCTTCAGCCAAATTCGCATGGCGAACGTGCGACCGCCAAGGATGTCGGCTCGCTGCACACCGGCGATCGCCGAGAGGCGGGGCTGCACGATGCGGACCAGGTAATCCGTGATTTCGTTCTGCTCAAGAATGTCGGAAGAAAAGCTCAGATAAGCCGAGGCGAACTGCGAATCGGCCGTTTCGACATTGATGATCGGGACCTCTGCTTCGGGCGGGAGATCACCTCGCACCTGATTCACCTTGGAGCTGATTTCAGACAACGCCTTCGTCGCGTCGTAGTTCAACTTCAGACGTGCGGTGATCGTGGATACACCTTGAGACGAGCTGGATTGCAGGTAATCGATGCCGTCGGCCGCCGCGATCACGCGCTCCAAGGGCGTGGTGATGAAGCCCTTGACCAGCTCAGCATCAGCCCCGACGTAGGCCGTCGAGACCGTGACCGACGCATTTTCACTACGCGGATATTGCCGAACATTGAGTGACCCGATCGCCTGAATACCGGCGATGATGATCACGAGACTGACGACGATCGCCAACACCGGGCGTCGGATAAAAATATCAGTAAAAGCGGTTTTCATGCGTAACGGAGGTCGCGTTTAGCCAGCGCGGAAGAAGCCGAAAAATTAAAGGAAGATGCCAGATGGAGACGCCGGATCAGGAATCAGTCGGCGTCGGATTCAGCTTTGGATCGAGCACGTTGTTCTCGACGATCGTGACGTTCACTCCGTTGCGCAGTTTGAAGGCGCCGGCGCTGACGATGGTGTCCCCCTGCTTCACGCCCTCCTCGACCTCCACGAAGTCGCCCCGACTGGCACCGAGTCGCACAAATTGTTGGCGGGCCACCTTACCCTGCCCTTCTTTGGCGGCCTCGACGACGTATACAGAATTACCATACGGCGCATACATCACTGCGGTGATTGGAATATAGAGCACGTCGCGCTTTTTCGTCTGCACGACTTCCACCGTGCCGAAAACCCCCGGACGCAGCTGCCCGTCGGGATTAGGAATCTCAGCTCGGATTTTAACCGTGCGGGTCGCCACATCGACTTCATTGCTGATCGCGGAAATCTTGCCTTCGAACACATGCGAAGCTGCAGCGTCGCTGGTCAGACGCACCTGCAGGCCCTCGCGGAGAGAGGCCAGGCGTTGTTGTGGCATCGAGAAATCAACATAGACGGGATCAAGCGACTGCAGGGTAACGACCGCGCCCCCCGCATTGAGGAACTGGCCTAAGTTAACTTGACGAATACCGAGGCGACCCGCGAATGGCGCTCGCAGCGTCTTTTTAGCGATGGTGGCTTCTAGGCGCAGCACTTCTGCCTTGGCCTGCTTCGACTGCGCCTCCGCCGCATCCAGTTCGGATTGGGAAATCGTATTCTTCCCGCGCAGTTCTTGATTACGCTTCAGCGTGGTATCGGAAAGCTGCAGGGTGGCCTGAGCCGCTTCCAGTTGGGCTTTCTCAACTGAAGAATCTAGCTCCACCAAGAGATCACCGGCTTTCACTGTCGCCCCCGATTCGAAAGCGATGTGGGTGACGACACCAGCGACTTCGGCGCTCACCGTGACGCCTTGGACCGCAGTGACCGAACCTACGGCGGTGGAGCTGGACTCCCATTGGTCGGCTTTCACCGCAGTGGCTGAAACGGCTTCCGGCGGCGGCACCATGGACTCGCCAGCGGCGATGAGCGCGCCGATTTGCAAAGCCTTTACTCCGCCCAAAAGGGTGAGGACGACCAGCAAGGCCACAACAGTTAGGACGATTTTCTTGATCATGAGACAGGATGTTTGGAAACGGAAAATTGCGGTTAACTAAAGGGAGTTAGGCGACGTATCCGCTTGAAGATCAGTTAAATCTTCCGCGAGGCCTCGCTGGATTTTGATAAACAACTGCACCAAGGTCCGGCGATCTGATTCGGTTAATCGATTCATCACGGCCGCGACCCGACGGAAATAACCGGGCAGGATGCCCGCCGCCAAAGCCTCGCCTTCCGCGGTCAACGAAACCTCCATCATGCGACGATCATTAGGGGCCGGTTCCCGGCGCACCAGGCCGTCCTTCACCAACGTGTCGATCAGCCCGGTCATTGTTGCACGCGTAACGCCGGCCTTCTCAGCCAGATCCGCCGGATTACTCGACGCCGCACAGGAAGGACAGGTGCTCGCCCCGGCCTTTTCCAAGAGCAGCATCAAAACCGTGAAGCGCCCTTGCGAGATTCCCTTCGAAGCGAGATAGGAGCTTTCAATCCCAAAGATCTCATCGCCTGTGCGCAAAAGCTGGAGATAAACCTCGAAGGCCGACGGATCCATGTCTGGAAACAGCCGGGCCGCTTCGATAAGGCACTCATAGCGAGGAAGATCTTTGAGCAAAAGGAGAGGCATTCTTGACGGACGCGGTTTACGGTGAGGAGCCTAATAGTTAGGAAGCTAACTATTATTGCAAGCTCGAGGTGCTTTCTTTCTGAAAAGAAAAGCCCTCCCGAACCGATCCCCGATCTCGGCTTCGCTCAGAATCTGAAAAACGGGCCGCTCCATGGCCAAATATTGACCATGCACGCCTGCCGTGGCTCGATCCGCCCGCTGTTAATTATCGTCGCGGACTACCGTCTAGAAACCGTCGTCCGCGCATCCCGGGACGCTCACCCCAAAAGCGAGCGCAGCATCCACGCGGTCTTCTCCGTGGATTCCATGATCGCCGTGAGGAAATCAGCCGTCCCCGCGTCACCCAACTTGTCGTCCACGAGGTCCACGTCCTCCCGAAGCTGCCGGATCATCGACTCATGGTCGTCGACCAGCGCTTTCAGCACGCCGTCCGCATGAGCCTCTTTACCTTTGGTTTCCGAAAGACGAGCCAATTGGAGAAACTCCTTCATCGAGCCCGGGGCTAGACCGCCCACCGCCCGAATCCGCTCCGCCGTATCGTCAATCGTCACAGCCATGGCCGTGTAGATTTCTTCCAGAAACTTATGTAGGTCGTTAAAACGAGGACCGGTAATATTCCAGTGGAAGTTACGGGTCTTAATGTAGAGGACATGCTGATCCGCGAGGTGGCTGGCCAAGATCTTGATGATCGCGGCGCGGTTCTTGTCGGTGAGACCGATATTGATTTTAGCCATGCCCGAATATGCGTCGGTTTTCGGGCGGGCTCAACCGCGCGGTTAAAAAAAAGAGGGGAGCCCCTCAGGACTCCCCTCCCCCGATCAGAACCATTTTAAGGACCGGGAAATTCTGACGACTGAACGAACCCTAGAGGGATTGCGCAGCCGCGACAACTGCATCGGTTGTAATACCCAATTCTTTCATAACCGTGCCGCCAGGCGCGCTGATGCCAAAACGATCGATTCCGATGCTAATACCATCAAGACCAACGAATTGAGCCCAAGCCGAGGTAACGCCAGCCTCGATTGAGACACGCTTGCGACATGAAGCCGGCAGCACGGATTCACGGTATTCCGCCGGGGTGCGCAGGAAGCGCTCGAAGCAAGGCATCGAGACGACGCGCACGCCACCGCCGAGTTGGGCGGCCGCCGCCATCGCCCACTGCAACTCACTGCCCGACGCCATCAGGATGTGAGTAAGTGGCTCCGTTTCATGGTGCGCGATGTAGCCTCCCTGTAAAACACCGTGCCGGCGGGTTTCGACGGAGATGGCATTGAGCATGGGCATGGCTTGACGCGAAAGAGCCAGCAAGGTCGGCCCGTTGGTGCGCTCGAGTGCCGCCGCAAACGCCCCGGCAGTCTCTTCCGGATCACCGGGGCGGATCACATCCAAATTGGGAATGACACGCAGTCCGGAAACGGTTTCCACCGGCTGGTGGGTGGGGCCGTCTTCACCCACGCCGACCGAGTCGTGGGTATAAATATAGATGACCGGCAGGCTCGACAGCGCCGCGAGCCGCATCGACGGGCGCGAATAATCGGCGAAGACCAGGAAGGTGGCGCAGCTGGTGCGGAAGATGCCATCGTAAGCCACACCGTTGTTGATAGCGGCCATGCCGTGTTCGCGGATGCCGTAGCGAAGATTACGCCCCGTCCGATTGGACGGATCAAAATCGGCGTCGGCGGCAATATAGTTGAGCGTAGAGCCGTGAAGGTCGGCGCTACCCGAAATCAGCAGGGGCAGGGCTTCCGCGATCGGTTGCAGCACGTCGCGTCCCGCCGCGCGTGTCGCCAGTTTCGCGTCAGCGGCGAAGGGAGGAATCTTGGTGAGAAGATCCGTCGCCATCGGCGCCACCGCGCGGGACTCCAAGAGAGCCGCCTTTTCAGGGTTGGCCTCGGCCCACGCGGTGAACGTTTTTAACCAGCGCTTGTAGCCGCGCACCAAGCGCTTTTTGTGATCGGCGAAATACGCCTGCACGTCTTCGCTGACATAGAAATGCTTGTCTGCGGGTAATCCCAGACCGGCACGAGCGCCGTCGCTAAACTTGGCGCCCCCTTCACCGTGACCCTTGGCGGTGCCGGCAACTTCGGGGATGCCGCGACCAATTTCGGTTTTGGCCACGATCAACTGCGGACGCCCCGACGAGGCGCGCTTGGCCTTGTTTACGGCCTTGAGAATAGCGGGCAGATCGTGACCGTCCGGCAGCGGAATCACATCCCAGCCGATGGCCTTAAACCGCTGCACGACATTCTCGCCCTGCGTCTTTATGGCCATCGCGTCGAGGGTGACGTCGTTGGAATCGTAAATCAGAATCAGGTTGTCCAGTTGCTGGTGCCCGGCAAAGGCTGCAGCCTCCATCGCCACGCCCTCCTGCATGCAACCGTCACCCGCGAGGCAGATAATATGATGATCGAAAATCGTATGATCCGGCGTGTTGAACCGCGCCTCCGCCATCTTGCCCGACATCGCCAGACCAACGGCGTTGCCGATGCCCTGTCCGAGCGGACCGGTCGTGGCTTCGACGCCTGGCGTCTCGTGAAACTCGGGATGGCCCGGTGTGATCGAGTGCAACTGACGGAACTTCGCGACTTGCTCAATGGGCAGGTCATAACCGCTGAGGTGCAGCCAGCTGTAGAGAAACATCGAGCCATGCCCGGCCGATAGCACGAAACGATCCCGGTTCAACCAACGGGGCTCTGCCGGGTTGTGCACCAAGGCGTTACCATAGAGCACGGCGCCGATTTCAGCCGTTCCGAGCGGCAGGCCCAAATGGCCCGAGGAGCAGGCGTGCACGGCGTCAATCGCCAGACCGCGCGCCTGATTGGCAGCTTTTGCGAGAACTTCGGTATTCAACTTCATAAGTGGTGTAGAGGGGGATGCGCAGCGCTCGAATCGAAATCTAAAACAGGACTTGCTCTGCTCGATTGGCGCAACGTGGAAGTCGATTCCCGGGCACAAAAAAAGCGAGCCGCAATCGGCTCGCTTCGCTTAACGTTTAGTAAACGTATAATCCTGCGTCACTTTGACGCTTTGGCAAAACGCTTGGCCTTGACGGCAACTGCGGCTTTGCCCTTGCGATCACGCAAGTAGTAAAGGCGGGCGCGCATCGGGACCGACTCACGGTCGACCTCGACCAACTCCACATTCGGGGAGTGCACGGGAAACACGCGCTCGACCCCCTCGCCATAGGAAATACGGCGCACGGTGAATGCCTCGTGGATGCCGTGTCCCTTGCGGGCGATCACGATACCGGCAAAAATCTGGGTGCGCTCCTTGTCGCCTTCGCGCACTTTCGTGTGCACCTTGACGCCATCGCCCACTTTGAAAGCAGGCAGGTTGGTTTTGAGCTGCGGCGCAGTGATTTCGTTAATGATGAGATTCATGACGGTATTTCTCGAATAAATCGGGTCGGACGGAACGTGTTTTCTCGATACGCTTAGCTTGGCGCCATTTTTCGATTTCACCGTGATTTCCGGAAAGGAGAACTTCCGGAACGGACTCACCTCGAAAGTCGGCGGGACGCGTGTATTGAGGAAAGTCGAGCAACTTGCCGGTAAAAGATTCTTGCGTCAATGAATTTTCCTCGCCCAAAACGCCGGGAATGAATCGGGCCAGCGCGTCGACCACCACGGCCGCTGGCAGGGTCCCGTTGGTGAGCACATAATCACCGATACTGAGTTCTTCATCAATCACCTGCTCCCGGATGCGCTGGTCAATTCCCTCGTAGTGACCGCTCAGTAAAATCAAATGCGCTGGCCCCGCCAATGGATCGGTGGCCCCTCTCGCCAACTCGCGGGCCTTGGCCTCCCCAAACGGAATCCCATCTGGTGTCAGGTAGATCCGTCGGCACCCCGGAGTTTGCAGCGCCTCGATCGCCGGCACCACGACGTCGGGCTTCAAGACCATGCCCGCACCGCCGCCAAAGGGCCGATCGTCGGCCGTGCGATGCTTATCCGTCGCCCAAACCCGCAAATCGTGAACCTTGACCGCCAAATGTCCCGCCGCGACACCCCGGCCCAAGATGCTCTCCGCCAGAAAACCGTCGAGCATCCGAGGGAACAGGGTGAGAATATCGATGCGGAGGGCCACGGCAGTAGAAACGAAAATCGCCCCGAACGAAGTCGGGGCGATGAAATTCTAAAGAAGATTTAAGAACCGCTTAGGCAGTCGCTTCAACTTCGGTCGAGGCGGCGGATTTGCGCGCCTGCTTGATCAACGAATTGGCCGTGTCGGTCGCCTTGGCGCCCTGACCCAACCAGTAATCGGCGCGATCAACCTTCAGCGTCAGCTGTTCACCCTTGGCACGCGGGTTGTAGGTGCCGAGAATTTCGGTGGCAGCACCGTCGCGGCGGGAACGAGCCTCGGCGACAACCACGTGATAGATCGGGTTGTGCGTCGAACCAATACGAGAAAGACGAATTTTAAGAGCCATGGGACAGATACGGAAAGAGACGATTCGTTAAGAAAAGCTGGCGAGTGCACGCGGCTATAAATGGCTTGTCAAGCCTCGACTCCCTCCGCTGTGTGAGCGCCTCTATGAAAGCAGGCATTGTCGGTCTTCCGAACGTGGGCAAGTCCACACTTTTTAACGCCCTCACCCGCTCGCGCAAGGCGGAGGCAGCCAATTACCCATTCTGCACGATCGACCCGAATGTCGGCGTGGTCGTGGTGCCGGACGAGCGCCTGCAGGTTCTTCAAAAGATCGCCAAAACCAGCGTGGTCATCCCCGCGGCCATCGAGTTTGTGGATATCGCCGGTCTCGTCGCGGGAGCGTCCAAGGGTGAAGGCCTTGGCAATCAGTTTCTGGCCAACATCCGTGAGGTCGACGCGATCGTGCATGTCGTGCGCTGTTTCGAGGACGACGACATTATCCATAATATGGGTTCCGTAGACCCCGTGCGCGACATCGAGGTCATCACGACCGAACTCGTCCTTTCTGATCTCGAGGCTGTCACCAAGCGGATCGACAAGACCCAAAAGAAAGCGCGTAGCGGCGACAAAGACGCTCAGGCCGAACTCGCGTTGCTCGAGCGTCTCGCGCCCCACCTCAACGAGGGCAGCCCGGCCAACCTCCTGGAGGTCAATGAAGACGAAGCCCGCTTGCTGAAGCATTTCCAGCTCCTCAGCGAGAAACCGGTGCTCTATGCCTGTAACGTCGCCGAGGGCGATTTGGCTGATGCCGAGGGCAACCCCTTCGTTAAGAAGGTCGCTGAATTCGTGCGAACCCACCACGACGCCGCTTACGTGCCGATCAGCGCGCGCATCGAATCGGAGCTGATTGATCTGGAACCTGCCGATGCCAAAGCATTTTTGGCGGATCTCGGCGTCGTAGACTCCGGCGTATCATCGTTAATTCGAGCCGCCTACGAATTGCTCGGTCTTCAAACCTACTTCACCGCCGGCGAGAAAGAGGTGCGCGCTTGGACGATCAAGAAGGGCTGGAAAGCGCCTCAAGCCGCCGGTGTGATCCATACTGATTTCGAAAAGGGCTTCATCAAAGCGGAAATCGTGTCTTACGCCGATCTGTCGTCGCTGGGTAGCGTCGCCGCCGCTCGGGAAGCCGGCAAATATCGACTGGAAGGTAAAGAATACGTGTTCCGCGATGGCGACGTGACGCTGTTCCGCTTCGCCAACTGATCCAGCGCGGTCCACGCGCCGGCACCCCAAAGCCCGGCCAATACTTGCCTTGGCCGGGCTAATAGAGTCAGCGAGTTCCCGTGATCCGCTGAGAAGCTAGACGACGGTGCCATGCGGCACCGTCACGCCTTTCGGCACCAAAAGCACGCCATCGCGCACCACGACGCCGAAGGCATAAACACCGTCGGCTTTCCCATGGGCGGTCAGGACTACGTTGTCACCAATCCGGGCGTTTTTATCGATGATCGCGCCTTCGATCCGCGTATTGTGGCCCAATCCGATATTCGGTCGGCCCTGCTCGGCGTTTCCTTCGACCTGATCAACCGTCTCGTAGGCGTCGGCCCCCATGATCACCACGTCCTTCAGCACGCAGCCGGAGCGAATAAATGAACGAATACCCAGCACGCTATGGGTAATCTTTGAGTCTTCGACGATCGAGCCGTCGCCGATCACCACGTGATCCATCTCACAGCGATTGATCTTCGATGCCGGCAGATACTGGTCCTGCGTGTAGATCGGATTGACGTCGTCGAAAAAGTTAAAGGGCGGAAGCGGTTGCGCCAGCGCGAGGTTAGCCTCGAAGAAGGCTCGGACCGTTCCGATGTCCTCCCAATACCCCTCAAAGACGTGCGCGCCGAGTTTCTTCCCTTCGAGCAGGCCCGGGATGATCTCCTTACCAAAATCCGTCATCGCGTTGTCCAAGGCCTCGTCGAGCACTGCCCGGCTGAAAACGTAAATACCCATGGAGGCGAGGCAGCGTTTTTCGCCAGGATCCGTGCGGCCCAGTTTTGCCTCGAGCTCATCACTCATCGCCAACTTCGCGATCACCGCCGGATCCGAAGGCTTTTCGGCGAACTCCTTCACCACGAGGTCGTCGTCCACGCGCATCAGTCCCAGTCCTTCAACTTTGGATACAGCGACAGGCAGGGCCGCGATGGTCACATCATTGCCCGACTCTTCATGCTGTTTGATAATTTCCCGGTAATCCATCCGGTAGAGCTGGTCGCCCGAAAGGATGAGCACATATTCGTGGGCTTCGGATCGCAGATGCTGCAAATTGCGCCGGACCGCGTCGGCCGTGCCTTGATACCAGTCCGAAGTCTTTTCGGTCTGCTCAGCCGAGAGGATGTCGACGAAGCCGCCACCGAACGGGTCGAAGTGATATGTGGTCTGGATGTGACGGTGCAGCGACGCCGTGTGAAACTGGGTGAGCAGAAACAGGCGATTGATGTCTGAATTCAGACAGTTGCTGATCGGGATGTCGACCAGCCGATACTTGCCCGCCAAGGGCACCGCCGGTTTGCAACGCTCCGCCGTTAAGGGGTGCAAACGCGTGCCGCGCCCGCCGCCCATGATTACTGCTACAACCTTTTCGTGCATCGTCATTGTAATTGGGGTGGATTACCTGCAAAGAACTTCGCACGCGCTACTCTTTTCGCGAGTTAAATTACGTTAATTCTATGTGTGGAATCGTTGGTTACGTCGGTAAAGACAGGGCAGCATCGATCTTGATCGAAGGCCTGAAACGTTTGGAGTATCGAGGCTACGATTCCGCTGGTATCGCCGTTCAACAAGACGGAAAAATCCAAATCGCGAAGAAGACCGGGCGCGTGCAGAATCTCGTTAAGGAAACCGCCCGGCAATCGTTCACCGGCACGACCGGCATCAGCCATACGCGTTGGGCCACGCACGGCGGGGTAAGCGACGCCAATTCGCACCCTCATCTCAGCAGCGACGGGCAGATCGCCGTGGTGCACAACGGCGTCATCGAGAACTACGCGTCGATAAAAAAATTCCTGCTGACCAAGGGCTATACGTTCACGTCCGAAACCGACACGGAAGTGCTGTCGAATCTCATCGCCTATCACTTCGCCAAGGAGCCGGAGTCTGTCGCCGGGGACCAGCCCTACAACCGCCTCTTGGAAAGCGTGCGCAAGACCCTCGGTCACGTCGAGGGCACGTATGGCATCGCGGTTATCGCCCTGGGCATGCCGGGCCAAATGGTCGCCGCTCGCAAAGGGTCGCCGTTGATCGTCGGCTTGGGCACCGACGAGAATCTCGTGGCCAGTGATGTATCCGCCATCGTCCGCCGCACTCAGAACGTCATCTATCTCAAAGATGGTGAACTGATTCTCCTGACCCCGTTATCCTTCTCGGTCACCACCCTCGACGAAGCGGACGTGTCGCCCGTCGTGAGCAAGGTGGATTGGAAGATCGAATCCGCCGAGATGGGCGACTTCTCCCACTACATGGAGAAGGAGATTTTTGAGCAACCCGTTGCTCTGGAGAATGCCATGCGCGGTCGCTTCTCCGAGGATGGGAGCACCGCCAATTTCGGTGGTTTGAACATCACCCCCGGCGAGTTTCGCGGCATCGAACGCTTCATGTTTTGCGCCTGCGGCACCGCCCTGCACGCGTGCATGGTAACCGAACATCAGATCGAGCGTTTCGCCCGCATCCCGGTCGAATGCGACTACGCCTCGGAGTTCCGCTACCGGAACATGCCGCTCATCAACAACACGTTGTTCTTCGTGATGAGCCAATCGGGCGAAACCATCGACACCCTTGCCGCCATGCGCGAAGCCAAACGCAAAGGCTACAAGGTGCTCGCGGTCAATAACGTCGTCGGTTCGACCATCGCCCGTGAAGCGGACGGTGGCATCTACCAGCACGTCGGACCGGAAATCGGCGTGGCCTCGACCAAAGCCTTCACTTCCCAGCTACTTATCGGTTCGATGCTGGCGCTCTACATCGGCCGCATGCGTGACCTGAGTTTCAGCGCCGGCGTCCGCATGGTCGACGCCCTGAAGCAGACCCCTGATCTCGTTCGCACCGCGTTAAAACAAGCCGGCCACATCAAGGGTATCGCCGAACGCTACGCTCATCACACGGACATGCTGTTTCTGGGCCGACTTTCACTATTTCCCGTCGCTCTCGAAGGCGCGTTGAAATTGAAGGAGATTTCCTACATGCACGCCGAGGCTTATCCGGCGGCCGAGATGAAGCACGGTCCGATCGCGCTCATCAGCGAAAAGTGCCCGACCGTATTCTTCGCGCCCCAAGGCGAGATTTTTAACAAGCTCGTCTCCTCGATGCAGGAGATCAAGGCACGCAAAGGCCCGCTCATCGTCATCACGACCGACGACGCCGAACTGCCGGAAGGTTTGGCCGACGAAGTCATCGTGATCCCGAATTGCCACGATGCCGTGCTGCCCATCGTCGCGACGATCCCGGTGCAATTGCTCGCTTACTACATCGCCGTCGCCCGCGGTTGCGATGTGGACAAGCCCCGCAACCTCGCCAAGTCCGTCACGGTTGAATAAATCGGGCATTTCAACCGATTTATCGCGTTTTTTTTGCCCGGCAAACGGGGATTGAAAAACCGTGCCTGGCCCGGTCATCGTCTGCCCGTGGACGATAAAAAAGCGGCAAAACTTTCCTTCGAGGAAGCCTTGGAGAAACTCGAGAGCATCGTAAGCGCGATGGAATCGGGCGATACCCCGCTAGCCGAATTGCTGGCCCAGTTTGAGGACGGCAATCGGTTGCTTAGCGTTTGCGAATCCCGGCTCAAGGACGCCGAGATAAAAATCGAACAACTTAAACAACAACGAGACGGTTCGATCCGTTTGGAACCCATCGCGGCCGACGCCTCCGACGTCTGATCCCATCGTCGTCCCCTGCCCTCATGAACGATCCCGTTTCCGCCTCAGCCGCCGCAACCGCGTCGCCTCTCCTGCCCACCATCACCGGGCCGGCCGACGTTAAGGCGCTCGCCCCCGACCAACTGCCTCAACTGGCTCAGGAAATCCGGGATGAGGTGATCAACGTCACCTCGCGCAACGGCGGCCACGTCGGCCCCAATCTCGGCGTCGTCGAACTCACCGTGGCCCTGCACCGCGTATTCGAGACGCCGCGCGACCAATTTGTTTTTGACGTGGCTCACCAAGGCTACGTTCACAAACTCCTCACCGGCCGCAATGGCGAGTTCTTCCAAGGCCTGCGCCAAACCGGCGGTGCGAGCGGTTTCCTCTATCGGGCGGAAAGCCCGCATGACGCCTTCGGTGCAGGCCACGCGGGCACCGCCTTGAGCGCCGCCCTCGGGATGGCAACGGCGCGCGACTTGCGCGGCTCCGACGAACACGTCGTCGCGGTATGCGGTGACGCCGCCTTTACCTGCGGCATCACTCTCGAGGCGTTGAACAACGTCGTCGCGGCGACGAAACGGCTGGTCGTCATCCTTAACGATAACGAGTGGTCGATCGCCAAAAATGTGGGCGCCATCGCCCATTACCTGAATCGCCTCACCACCAATCCCACCTACAACAAGATCCATCACGATCTGGAGAAATTTTTCACGGGTCTGCCAGGCGGCAACGAGATGAATCGGGTTTACATGAAGTGGAAGCGCGAGACGAAGGACTTCTTCGTCGAAT
This sequence comes from uncultured Opitutaceae bacterium, assembly GCA_963974355.1. Taxonomy (GTDB): domain Bacteria; phylum Verrucomicrobiota; class Verrucomicrobiia; order Opitutales; family Opitutaceae; genus Actomonas. The sequence goes on along the minus strand of CAXBDS010000019.1, from coordinate 23,077 downwards.
CGTCCCTCTTCGAAAAATTCGGTCTGCGCTACGTGGGGCCGATCGATGGTCACAACCTGGAGGAACTCGTGCACAACCTCGAGTTCGCCAAAAACTGCGACCAACCGATTCTGCTCCACGTCCTCACAAAGAAGGGACGAGGCCTTCCCGCCGCGCTCAGCTCGCCCGAAAAATTCCACGGCGCCAGCCCCTACGATCCGACCACGGGTGAGAGCCGGCCCGGCGCCGCCGGCACCCCGCCGAACTACCAGGACGTTTTCGGGCAAGCGCTCACCCGCTTCGCCCGGGCCGATTCCAAGATCGTCGGCATCACCGGCGCCATGCCGAGCGGCACCGGCCTGACTCATCTTGCCAAGGCCCTGCCCAAACAGTTTTTCGATGTCGGCATCGCCGAGGAACACGCCGTCCTCTTTGCCGCCGGACTCGCGACCAAGGGCATCCGGCCGGTCTGCGCGATTTACTCCACCTTCCTCCAACGCGCTTACGACCAGATCATCCACGACGTCGCGCTGCAAAATCTGCCGGTGACGTTCTGCATGGACCGGGCGGGACTCTCGCCCAACGACGGCCCGACTCATCACGGCCTGTTCGATCTGTCCTACCTGCGCTGCGTGCCCAACGTCACCGTCATGCAACCCAAGGACGAGGATGAGCTCGTTGATATGCTACATACGGGTCTGACACTCGGTGGGCCCGCCTTCATCCGTTATCCCCGGGGAGCCGGGGTCGGCGTCACGATTAAGGAAAAACCGGTAGCCCTCACCGTTGGCCAGGCCGAAATCATCCGCGAAGGCGCCCAAATCATGATCTGGGCGCTCGGATCCATGGTCACCGATGCCCTTGCGTTGGCCGAGCGGCTGGCCGAGGAAGAAAACGTCTCGGTTGGCGTCGTGAACGCCCGTTTTGTGAAACCGCTCGACCGCACGCTCCTGCTCAGCCAGGCCGCCTGTATTCCTTTGTTGGTGACGATGGAAGACCACGTGGTGACCGGCGGCTTCGGCAGTGCCGTGCTGGAAGCGCTGCAAGAGGCCGACTGCCCCACGGCGGTCGAGCGCATCGGCTGGCCCGACAGTTTTGTCGAGCATGGTTCCAGCCCGGAAATCTTACGGGCCGCCTATGGCCTTGCCCCTGACGATATTTTCCGTCGCGTGCGAGACCGTTGGACCCATCGCCAAGACGCCGAGATCACCGTCGACGTCTGATCGCGCGGCGGGTCACGCCCGGGGATGCGCTTTGGCGTAGATCTCCTGCAGGCGCGCCACACTCACATGGGTGTAGATCTGCGTCGTCGCCAGATTCGCGTGGCCCAGCAGCTCCTGCACGAGGCGCAGATCCGCGCCGGCGTTTAGCAAATGGGTCGCGTAACTGTGGCGCAATTTGTGGGGCGTAAGATCGAGCGGCAGATCGGCCAACGCCAGATAACGTTTCAGCAACAGCTGCACTTGGCGCACCGGCATGCGTTCGTGCGTTGCCGTCACCACCACGGGCGCACCGCGCGAGGTATCCCGCGCGAACTCGTCGTGCCACTTCTTCAACACCCGTGTCGCCACGCCGCCGCGCGGACACACCCGTTCTTTATTGCCCTTGCCCATCACGCGCGCGACCCCCGCTCCGATCTCGACGTCGCCAAAATTCAAACCCGTCAACTCACTGACCCGCAAACCGCCGCCATAGAGCAACTCCATCACCAGCCGATCACGCCAGGCGGTGAACGGCTCGACGGTTTCATTTTCCAACAAGCGCTGCGGCCCCAATAACAGCGTCTTCATTTGCGTCTCGGTCAGAAACTGAGGCAGCCGTTTTTCCAGTTTTGGCAACGGCGTGCCGGTAAAAGGATTGGTCGCGACGACCCCCTGCTGGATCCAGTAACGGTAAAATGCGCGCAACGCCGAAACGTGATTGTGCAAGGTCCGCCGGGAGAACCGACGTTGCCCTTCGATCACGAAATCACGGATCACCCGCCGTTCGGGCGCCTCGATGCCATCGCCCGCGCGGCCGGCAGAAAAGAGCCACGCCCGCCAATCGACGATGGCCTGAGTGTAGTTGCGCACCGTATACTTGGAATAGCGCCGCTCCCCGGCGAGATGACCGAGGAACGGCTCTAGCCAGGTCTCGCGCCAGACTTGATTTGCCTCCGCCGGCTCAGGTTCGTCTGCCACGGTAACGGTGCTCTTCTGCGCCGATCATGACGCGCTCGACGTGGCGTCAACTCGCCTCGAAACGGTATCTTTCACCCGCGTCGCGTGCCGTCGCAAGGCGCCTTCCGGATCGAGGCCTTTGACGCGCGCCGCCGCCGCCAACTCAAAGAGATAACGCCCCAGGGTCGCGTCATCCAAATGCTCCCCCAGCGTCGCGATTTGCTTGGCGTCTACTTCTTCACCAATCGGCAACGCGCGTTTTTGGATCTGCTTCCACACCGCCTCGGCATACATCAGCGCCGGCAAGCGCGGCGGCTGCTCCTTGAAGACGCCAGACGAGACCGGACCGTTCTTCTTTTCCTGCGCTTTGATTTCCTCCCATTTGACCAACACCTCGCCGGAGGTCCCGAGTTTCAGTTCGTCGCCGAAAACATGCGGATGGCGTCGCACCAATTTCTCATTCACCTCGCGCGCCACATCTTCGAGGTCGAAGTGCCCGGCTTCTTCGGCGAGTTGCGCATGGAAAAAAACTTGGATCAAAACGTCGCCCAGCTCCTCTCGCATGTGAGGCATATCCAGCCGGTCGATCGTATCGATCAACTCGCTGGCCTCATCAATGAGACAGCGCACGAGCGACTCATGCGTCTGTTCCTGGTCCCACGGGCAACCGCCCGGCGCCCGCAGACGGGCAATCGTTTGACGAAGTTCAGCCATCGCGCTCATGACGCCGAGCGAAACCACGAACGCCTCGAAACACACGAAAATTAACCCGCCGCCACCCGATCCCGCGCCGGCCGCGCCGCCCCGATCCTCCATCGCCCCGGCGGGCGGATTCTGGTCTGGTTTTCGCGGCCCGGCTGTGTTTCGTGGTTCCTTCCTCCAATGGCAGACAAACTCATCGAAATCATGGCGTGGAAGCGGCAGGAGATTGCCGGCTCGATCCGCGACGTCAGCCGCGACGAACTCGCCGAGCTAAACGCGCGTCTGCCGCAACCTCCTTCTTTCCAAAACGCGCTGCGCCGAGCCGACGGCAAGCTCGCCATCATCGCCGAGATCAAACGGCGATCACCTTCCGCCGGCGCCATCGCCACTGGAATTGCCGCACCGGAACAGGCCCTCCGCTATCGCGCTGCGGGCGCCGACTGCCTCTCCGTCTTGACCGACGAGAAATTCTTCGGCGGCAGGCTTGATGACCTCGTCGGCGTCACCACCCAATTTGCCGCCGAGCCCCCGGCCGTGCCCGCGCTCCGCAAAGACTTCATGGTGCATCCGATTCAGGTCCTCCAAGCCCGCGAAGCCGGAGCCAGCGCGATTCTTATCATCGTGCGCGCGCTGACCGATGAAGAAATCCGCGCGCTCCATGCCGCCGCGCAAGCCGCGGGACTCGATGCATTGTTTGAAATCCACAACGAGGACGAACTCGCCCGAGCCGTCGGCCACGGCGCTCAAATCATCGGCGTCAACAACCGCGACCTGGCCATCTTCAAAACCGATCTCGCGCTGAGCGAGCGCCTGATCCCGCAGTTTCCCGTTGGTGTCGTCGCCGTGAGCGAAAGTGGCATCTGGACACCGGCCGATGCGGCGCGCACCACCGCCTGCGGAGCCGATGCCGTGCTCGTAGGTGAGGCCCTGATGAAGGCCCCCGATCCAGCGGCCCTCATCCGCGCTTTCCGCAGCTAAATCCGGTCGCCTGAGCGGGGCGTCGGCTACATCGAGAACGAGGACCCACCGACAACTCGGTCATCCCGCGCCGCGAGCAGGTAACTCTCCCGCCCGCGGGGGACTACGCGTTAAGCGGCGCCTTTGTCGGGCGAAAACAAATGGACATCGCGTTGCGGATAAGGAATCGAGCAACCGGCCGCTTCCAACTCCGTCTTCACGGTTTCGTTGAGGAAGAACTTGGTCTGCAGGAAATCCGGTGACTTCACCCACGCCCAGCAGACGATATCGACGCTACTCTCCCCCAAGTTCATTACCCCCACGATCGGCGCCGGCTCCTTGAGGATGCGCTCATCGCTGTTGAGCACTTTCCAAATCGTCGCTTTCGCGACCTTCAAGTCATCGTCATAGCTGACCCCGAAGGTGATATCGATGCGGCGTTGATCCTTCGCGGAAAAATTGGTGATCGCGCCACCGTTGATTTGGGCGTTCGGCACGATGACCGCCAGGTTATCGGGCGTGCGCAACTTCGTGTGGAAAATGCTGATCTCCTCGACGATGCCCTTTACCCCGCCCGCGTCGATAAAGTTGCCGACGGAAAACGGGCGGAAAATGATGATCATCACCCCCGCGGCGAAGTTCGACAAGGAACCCTGCATCGCCAGGCCGATAGCGAGGCCGGCCGCACCCACGATCGCGACAAACGAGGTCGTCGACACCCCGAGTTTTTCGAGCGAAGCCAGAATGACGACCACCAGCAAAAGCACATGGGCAATGCGGGCCAAAAATTTCGAGAGCGTGATTTCAACCTTGGCCTTCTCGAGGGCCTTCACGATCAACCGCGACGCAAACGAGGCCAACCAGCGGCCGATGAAGAAAATCGCCAGCGCGCTAACGATTCTGATCGCCCAATCGATACCGTTGACGGCGAGCCAATCGATCGCGGTGGACGCAAATGTGGTTTCGGTTTCCATGCGCCGCCCAGCCTTCGTCCATCCCCGGCTGCGTCAAGTTCTTGCCGTTTTTTACCCGTCGTTGACGTGCTGGAGTTTAGTCTCGAATCTCGAACACTTCGAGATGCCTCTGTCCCCTTCCGCCACCCGTGAGTTACTCGTCCGACTCGGCCATTTGCCGAAACGAGCTCTCGGACAAAACTTTCTCATCGATGGCAACATCGTCCAAAAATCGGTCGCTCTCGCGGAAGTCGGGCCTCGGGACCACATCGTGGAGGTGGGCCCCGGCTTGGGCACCCTCTCCCGGGCTCTGCTCGAAACCGGCGCCCACCTCTGGGCGGTAGAGCACGACAAAACCCTGGCGGCCTACCTCGCGGAAACCCTCAAATCCGAATTTGGCGATCATTTTCACCTGCAGCCGGGCGACGCGATGGAGTTCCCTCGCGCCGCCCTTCCCGTCGAATTCACCCCTTCGTTCAAGGTCGTGGCGAATCTGCCCTACGCGATCTCGACTCCATGGCTCGACGCGATTTTGCAAGGCCCGTTGCCGTCGCGGCTGGTGCTCATGCTGCAACTCGAGGCCGCTCAACGCTACACCGCCAAACCAGGCACCAAACAATTCGGCGCCATCTCCGTCTTTCTCCAGGCCGCCTACGATGTCGCGCCGGGCCATAAGGTCTCCCCCAACTGTTTTCACCCTCGTCCCGAAGTGGATTCCTATTTGCTGAATCTCGTCAGAAAGCCGGCTCCGTTCGTCTTCCCGAGCGCGACCAAACAAATCATCCGCGCCATTTTCCAACAACGCCGGAAGCAGATCGGATCACTCCTGCGGTCCCATCTGCCGGATCGCGGCGAAGTTTGGTTGAACGCCATCGCCCCTTTGGGCGTCACACCCCAGACTCGCGCCGAAGCGATTCCTCTGGAGGCGTGGAAATCGTTGTCAGTCACCGGAAACTCTTTCTCCCTTAATCAGTCTCATCCGTCATGAAGGTTTTGCGTCTCCTGCTGCTTCCCTTGATTTTAAGCAGTCTCCCCCTCGCTGCCCAGACTACGATCAACGGCCGAGTCCAAGAGGATCGCTACGTTTCGCCCACCGGCGAATTCAGCGTTAAGATCCCCGTTCTCCCTGAACTCGGCGGCACGCTCAGCGACACCCCGACCGTCGTCACATTTCAGGACGCCTTCACCCTGCACGCGAGTATCGCCTGTTTCAAAATGGATGCGACTCAGCGCTGGGAACACGACACGCGCGGCAACAAGGACTATCTCGTGTGGTTCTTTTCCAACTTCGTGCAGGATGATTTTCGCCAGCGTTTCCCTGACTCGCGCATTCAAAGCGCCCGCTATTTCTCCACTGTCATGAACGGGGCCCTCCTCGTCTACAACGTTCTGCCGGGCGGCACGATGTTTCCCGACCGTGTGGCCTTCGCCGACCCAGACCTCGTGCCGGTCGCCAAACGCGGCAACCTCGTCTTCGCCCACAACGAATACGTCTACGTCATCAGCACCGAGCTTGCCGAACGCGTGATCCAAGCCCGCACGTGGGACAAAACGGCTGCGGAAGAGGACGAGATCCTCCGCCAACGCATTTTCGGTCTGCTCAAGGATATGAGTTTCACCGTGCCCCCGCCGGACCCGGGCGCCGAGGTGACGAGCCAGACACCCTAGTCGGCCCGAAGGGCGGCGCCCCCGTTAGTCCGGTCCGGGTGGGTTTGCGGCCGCGAGGACTCCGGGCCGACGCTCGTCCGCCAGCGATCGCCTAATCGTTTTATTTGTAACCCGGAAGATACGCTTCTTCGGCGGCAAACATCTCCAGCGTCATCGCCTTGATCTGTGCAGGGGTGCACACCGCCGCGCAAAGCGGATCCAGCATAAGAGCGTGAACCGCCGTCTCAATACTCCGATCGATCGCGGCCTGCGCCCCGAGATCGAACATGCTCATGTTCGACGAACACAAGGCCGCCATCTGGGGCGGCAACGCCCCAAACCGAGTCGGCTGGACTCCGTTGCCGTCGACCAAACAAGCCACCTCCACGCATCCATCGGCGGGTAAATTGGTGATCAACTGGCCGGCGCCCTCCTGGTGGTTCATGACGTTGCCGTGAATCCGAAACGCCGAGTCCTTTTCCCGCGCCTCGATAATCCATGAAGCGTATTCCCAAGAGCGGGCCCACTCCATCGATTCCTTGCCTGAGAGCATTGCGCGACGCTGCCTGTCTTGCCCCGCGCGCCAGTGCGGCCAGTTGGTCGCGTAGAAGCGCGAGCCGCCATGATAGCCTAAGCGGAGGAGCTTCCTCCCCGCCTCGCTCTTCCGATAATAAGGCAAATATTCGGACAGGTGACCTGAACTTTCTGTGATAAACGCCCCGAAGTGCAGGCACATGTCTTTACGAACGAGTTCATCCTGCCGGTAGGTGGCTGGCGAAGAACCTCCGCGCGAATTGTCCGTCGCATCTTGCTGCGCCAACCCTGCGTCGAACTCGGCGATGCCCGCCGCCAGGTCGCGGGCAAACTGACGGTGCAGTTGCGGATACAGACTCTTCCCCGCACGCTCGAGTTTGGTGAACCAAGCGAGGTGGTTGATCCCGGCGCAGGCCCAATTCATCTCCGCGTAGGGCACGCCGGCCAACTCCGCCAACAAGCGACTGGTCCCTTGAACGGAGTGGCACAAGCCGACGACTGACATCGTTGATGTGCGGCCGGCCGCCAGGCACATCATCGCCATCGGGTTTGTGTAGTTCAGCACCAAGGCTTGCGGGCACAGTGCCTCACAGTCCTTCAGCGCGGCGAGCCAAACGGGAATCGTGCGCAACGACTTAAAGAGACCGCCCGGACCGATCGTGTCGCCGATGCATTGATCAATCCCGTATTTCAGAGGGATGTCGTTATCATGAACCACGCATTCGAGTCCGCTCACCTCGATGCAATTCACCAGATAATCCGTTCCTTTCAGCACCGTCTTTCGGTCGGTCGACGCGACGACCTTCCACGTCCCGATCGCGGACTGGGCGATCAGTTTCCTAATCAAACGAGCGGACAACTTCAGCCGCGCTTCGTCGATATCGACGAGCGCGATCGTGCCGCCCCGATTCCCCGGAATGCGGATGACATCATTGACCAGACGCGGCGCGAAAGAGCTCCCGGCCCCGAGAAACGTCAGTTTGATCGGACGGTGCATCGTTCCACTCAAACCGAGCGCCATCGCATCTTGGGTGTGGGCGGCATGACCGCCGGTTTTCGTTTTGGCGGATCCGTTCTGGGGCACAGCGCGAGACCGGCGGGAAGCGGGCGACTTGGCAAAGGGAGACTTAGACATGAGACGGATGGGGTTAAGGTTTTCGGGATCAATCTAAGACCCCAGTGGCTCCGCGCGGTATCTCCAAGGCTTGATCATCTATGTGCAATTTGTGATCAATCCCCCCATGACTGCGCTTGCCTTCCCCATCACCCGCGGGGCCGCCGAAGAACGGTATTCATCCCCTACCTACCACTACGACAATGCCGCTCGCGGCGATATCGGCGCTTTTGTCATTCAACTCACGCTGGCGGGATGCGCCTTCATCACCGGCCCCGAGGGAACCACCCTCGTGCCCCAAGAACGGGCCATGCTTTTTTCTCATGAGGAGCCCACCGACTACGGTTACCCGCCCGAGGCCAGCGACGTATATCGTCTCCGCTACGTGACCTTTTCTCAGGCCCCCGAAATCGATGTCATGTTTCAGCGTCTCCGCCAGCGATTCGGTCGGGTTGTGCGCCTGCCGGACAAGTCGCCGGCCCGAGCCCTGTTTGACGTGGTGTTTGCGAAATCGGCCGACCGCACCTTCGCTGATCGATTCGAGGAGGCGGAGTTGGTTTACCGCTTTCTCGTCGCGCTCTATCGGGAGCAAATTAGCGACACGCAAACGACGGATCCCATCGCGTATGGACACCATTTGTTGACTGATCGATTCCGCATCCCCCTCAACCTGAAAGAGGTGGCCGATGCCTGCGGGGTTTCCCGCGAGCATTTCAATCGCGCCTTCCACGCCCGCTATGGTGAAACGCCAGGGCGGCTGCTGCGCCGACTCCGGCTCGATCACGCGCGGACGATGCTTCGCTCCACGACCTTGGCGGTGGAGGACATCGCGGTGGCCAGTGGTTTTAGCAACAGCAACAGTTTCTGCCGCGCCTATCGGCAGGCTTTCGCAGTCAGTCCCGGCCGCGAACGCGCAGCCACCTAGCATCGCCCGATCAGGCCAATTTACGCTGCACGCGGAAGAGATCGCGCAACGTTCCGCTCAAGTTGTCCTGTAACGCTTGGAGTTGCTCGTAATGCGCGTGGCGCTGCCTGTTCGGTTTGCAACGAGTCTCCTTCTTCACCGCGACCGCACCGCGCGTGAAGCTTTCCAGCTTCGCCGTCGGTTTTCCGTTTAGTCGCGCGTAACACCACGCCGCCTGCAGCGCGCCACCGAGCGCCGCGCCTTCGTCTTCCACCATCGCCACCACCGGCACGCCAAACACGTCCGCCATCATTTGGCGCCAGCTGGCCGATTTGGCTCCGCCGCCGGTCACCCGGATTTCCTTCGGGCTCACCCCGAGTGCGGCCAGCCGGCGCAATCCGTAATTCATGCCCAACGTCACCCCTTCCATCGCGGCTCGGGCCACGTGGGCGGGCGTCATGGTTTTGCCCGAAAGTCCCAGCAAAACCCCCGAGCCATCCGGCACGTTCGGGGTTCGCTCGCCCGCGAGGTAAGGCAACATGACCAATCCGTCCGCCCCGGGTGGGGCCGATTCGATCGCCGCAGCCAACCCGGTATGATCCCAACCGAAAAGGTTGCGCACCTGCTCGGTCACGGTGGTCACGTTCATGGTGCACAAGAGCGGCAACCAACCGCCCGAAGAGGAGCAAAACGCCGCGACCTCGCCACGCGGATCGACGACAGGTTTGTCCGCATACGCATAAATGGTTCCACTCGTGCCAAAACTGGCCGTTACCACGCCGGGGGTCACATTGCCCGTGCCGATGGCCCCCATCATGTTGTCACCGCCCCCCGCGCTCACCACGACGCCGGGCGGCAAACCGAGCTCCGCCGCAACCTCCGGCCGCACCTCGCCCACGGCCGTGTCGGATTCGGAGAGCGGCGGCAGGTATTTCGCGAGCTTCGTATCAATCGCAGCCAATACCTCTTTCGACCAACGCCGCTTACGCACGTCCATCAGCGCCGTGCCGGAAGCGTCGCCGTATTCCATGAACGCCTTTCCGGTCAGGCAATAGTTCAAGTAGTCGTGGGGCAGCAACACCGTGCGCAGGCGTCGGAAATTCGCCGGCTCGTGCCGCTTCAACCACAATATTTTCGGGGCCGTAAATCCGGGCAAAATCAGATTTCCGGTGAGACGGATCACCGCTTTTTCCCCGCCCAGCTTCTTTGTGAGCAGCGCGCATTCCGCCATCGTGCTCGTATCGCACCAAAGTTTCGCGGGGCGAATCACCGCGCCCTCCCCGTCGAGTGGCACGAAGCCGTGCTGCTGACCCGAGACCCCGAGGCCCCGAATCTGCTGCGCGTCAACTTTGGCCACGACGGCTTGGATGACCTGCTTCAACGCCCCCACCCAATCGGCCGGATCCTGCTCCATGTGACCGGCCGGCAGCCCCGTAATCATACGGTGCGGAGCCCGCGCCTCCGCGATTACGCGGCGGGATTTCAGATCATAAACGACGGCTTTCGTGGACTGGGTGCCGGAATCGATACCGATAAAGAGACTCATGGGATATTGGAATAGGGTGGGCCGAACGACAGACGACCAAGAGGTAAACACGGGGCCAGCACAACTCAACGCCACCGCCGCCAAACCATTTTGCCGCTTGCGCCCGCGCTTGTATCCGGTGTTGTCTGACCCTTCGGAGTGAATCGAAGGCCCTCGCGCCATCGGTCGCACGCTCCCCCGTTCGGACGATTCTTCGATGAGAGGCCGTCAGACGCCTTATCCTCATCGACTTATTGACGGACCTATCCTTTGTGGCGGCTCGTCCTGTTACGGCGCCTTGCGCGCCCCTTTGCATGAAACCTGAATCCTCCTCCGTTACGTTCGCCGACCTTCCTTTGGCCCAACCGCTCCAACGCGCCTTGGCCGAAAAGGGCTACACGCATCCCTCGCCCATCCAAGCGCGCTCCATTCCGCCCGTGGTCGAAGGTCGCGATATGATCGGTATCGCCCAGACCGGCACCGGCAAGACCGCCGCGTTCGCGCTGCCCATCTTGCACCGTCTTTCGCAGAATCCCGGCCCTCGCCGTTCCCGCCACCCGCGCGCGCTGATTCTAACGCCGACCCGGGAATTGGCGGCCCAGATCGCCGACAACATCGAACGCTACGGCGCTTACGTTGATATCAACCACACCGTCATCTTCGGTGGCGTCGGCGAGCGTCCGCAAATCAACGCGCTCAACCGTGGCGTCGACATCGTCATCGCCACGCCCGGTCGGCTCCAAGATCTCATCAACCAGAAGCACGCCGCCCTCAGCTTCATCGAGATCTTCGTGCTCGACGAGGCCGACCGCATGCTTGACATGGGCTTCGCCCCGGTCGTGAAAAAGATCATCGCGCTGCTTCCGCGCAAGCGTCAGTCGCTCCTTTTCTCGGCGACCATGCCCTCTGCCATCCAAGAGATCGCGCACAGCCTGCTGCATGATCCCGTCACCGTCACGATCACCCCGGAAGCCTCGACCGCAGAGCGGGTCGAGCAGCAGCTCTGCCACGTCACCAATAAGGCGGACAAGCATCGCCTGCTCATGCATCATCTTCTTGAATACAAGGAGGGGCTGGTGCTCGTTTTCTCCCGCACGAAACACGGCGCCGACAAGATCGTCCGCGCCCTGGAACAAGACGGGGTGCACGCCTACGCCATCCACGGCAACAAGTCCCAAGGCGCCCGCACCCGCGCCCTCGAGGCCTTCCGCAGCGGCAAATCCCGGGTGCTGGTCGCCACCGACATCGCGGCGCGCGGCATCGACGTGAAGGGCATTTCGCTCGTCATCAACTACGACCTGCCCGATGAGCCCGAAGCCTACGTGCACCGCATCGGCCGCACCGCGCGCGCCGGCGCCGAAGGCCTCGCGATCACATATTGCGCTCCGGAGGAGCTATCCGTCCTGCGCGACGTGCAGAAAACGATCCGCCAAGAGATTCCGGTCATCCGCAATCATCCGTTCGCCCCGGATCGCACTCCGTCCCTTAACGGCCCGCTCCCACCTTCCCCCAATCAAATGGCGGCGAAAAAGCGCCAAAACAACCCGCGTGGCGGTCGCCAACAAAACAACCGCGGCCCTCGCTCCTCCGCCAACGCTTCGGGCGGGCGCGGCCATCCCGCCTCCGGTCGGTCCAACCAACCGGAGCGTCGCGGCGAAGCCACCCCGTCCGCCTCACCCGCGGCCGCTTCCCGTCGCGGACGCCTCTGGCGTTCCCGCTAAAGCCGCAACGCCGGCGCACCTCGCCCCAGCCAGGCGATTAGTCCAAACCGAGGCTGGCGGCCCCGATCCGACGCCTCGGTTTGGTTCGCCTCGCCGAGAATCGTGTCCCCAGTCTTTTTCCATGGCCCGCCCGATGTGCTACCGCTGTTTTTGGCCCCAGTCCTTGTGCTGGTGCCAACAGCATCCGCTCATTCCGACACAAACCCGGTTCGTCTTCCTTATGCACCCGAAGGAATTCAAGCAGGAAAAGGCCGGCACGGGTCGGCTCACGCACATCAGTCTGCCCAACAGCGAAATCATCGTCGGCATCGGCTTTGATGAAAACCCTGCGGTGCAGCGGCTGCTCGCCGATCCCACGCGGAAAGTGGTGCTGCTCTATCCTGGTGAACCCGCCCTGGATCCCGCGGCGGGGGACGTCTCACCGGCCGCCCTCGATCATCGGGAGCTGACGATTCTCATTCTTGATGCCACGTGGAGTGGCGCGCGGAAAATGCTGCGCCTATCTCCCTCCCTCCACTCGCTCCCACGCCTACGGTTCACCGCGTCGCAACCGAGCCGCTACGTCATCAAACAGCAGCCTGATCCCGGTTGTCTGTCCACCCTGGAGGCCGTCCATGAAACGCTCCTCGCGCTCGCCAGTGCCGGCATCGAGACCTACCAGCCGCCCTTCGGATTGCTCGAGCTCTTTGCCCGCATGCAACAGCGACAAATCGATTTTGCGTCCGATCCCAACCGGGTTGGTTATCGACACCGGCCTTACACTCCGCCCGCCGAACGCGTGCGCCCTGAAGGCCGGAGTGGCCGTCGCCGAAACTTCACCGGCGTAGAGAAGACCTGACGAACCCGCGCCGCCCGGGTGCCTCGGCGGTATCCGGGAGCCGCGATATCAGCGGAACCATTGCGGCGCGTTCCATTCTGGCCCAACGTGGCTAATACCTCAGCCGGTTCACCGCGCGGCAATTGCCTTTGACCACGCGAAACCCTGCGCTTTGCTGATATTTTTTCCCGAAACGATCATCTTACCATCCGCCATGTCCGAACAACCCACCATCATCTACACGCAGACCGACGAAGCGCCGGCGCTGGCCACCTACTCGTTGCTGCCGATCGTTCAGGCCTACACGAAGCCAGCCGGCATCGCGATTGAGACCCGCGACATCTCCCTCGCCGGCCGCATCCTCGCGGTCTTCCCGGAATTCCTGACGCCGGACCAGCGCATCGGCGACTACCTCGCCGAGTTGGGTCAGCTGGCGACCAAGCCGGAGGCGAACATCATCAAACTGCCCAACATCAGCGCGTCCGAACCGCAGCTCCAAGCCGCCATCGCCGAACTCCAGGCTCACGGCTACGCCCTGCCGGCCTACCCGAGCGCCCCCCAAACCGACGCCGAGAAGGACATCAAGGCCCGCTACGACAAGGTGAAGGGCTCCGCCGTGAATCCGGTCCTGCGCGAAGGCAACTCCGACCGCCGCGCCCCCAAGGCCATCAAAGACTATGCCCGCGCCAATCCGCACTCCATGGGCAAATGGTCGAAAGACTCCAAGACCAACGTCGCCACCATGGGCGCCGATGACTTTTTCTCCAACGAAAAGTCCGTCACCATCGCCGCCCCGACGACCGTCAAGATCGCCTTCACCGCTGATGACGGCACCACTCGCGTCCTCAAGGAAAAGACGGCCCTCAAAGCCGGCGAAGTCCTCGACGCGACCGTCATGCGCAAGGCCGCCCTGCTCTCGTTCCTCCAAACCCAGATCGCCCGCGCCAAAGACGATGACGTGCTCTTCTCACTGCACCTGAAAGCGACGATGATGAAGGTTTCGGACCCGATCATCTTTGGGCACGCCGTTGAGGTGTTTTTCGCCGACCTCCTAGCGAAAAACGAGGCCACCCTCGCGCCGCTGGGCATCGATTTCAAAAACGGGTTTGGCGATCTCGTCGCGAAAATCCAGAAGCTCCCGGCCGACGACAAGGTGGCGATCGAAGCCGATATCAAAGCCGCGCTCGCCGATGGCCCCCGAGTCGCGATGGTTAATTCCGACAAAGGTATCACCAACCTCCATGTCCCGAGCGACGTCATCGTCGACGCATCGATGCCCGCAATGATTCGCGCCGGCGGCAAAATGTGGGATGCCAAAGGCGACACGGCCGATACCCTCGCCGTCATTCCCGACAGCTCCTACGCGGGGGTCTACCAGGCGGTGCTCGATTTCTGCCGCGAGCATGGCGCCCTCGACCCGAAGACCATGGGTTCCGTGCCCAACGTCGGCCTCATGGCGCAGAAGGCCGAAGAATACGGTTCCCACGACAAAACCTTTGAGACTCCGGCCAGCGGTGTCGTTCGCGTGACCGACGAATCCGGTAAGATCCTCCTCGAACACCAAGTCGAAGCCGGTGACATCTGGCGCGCCTGCCAAACCAAGGACGCTCCGATTCAAGATTGGGTAAAGCTCGCCGTGAATCGCGCCCGCGCCTCGTCGACTCCCGCAGTGTTCTGGTTGGACGCAAATCGCGCCCACGACGCCCAAATCATCGCGAAGGTGAACACCTACCTCGCCGATCACGACACGACCGGCCTCGATATCCGTATTCTCGCGCCCGCCGCTGCTTGTAAGTTTTCGCTCGAGCGCATCGTGAAAGGCCAGGACACGATCTCCGTGACGGGTAACGTGCTCCGTGACTACCTCACCGATCTGTTCCCGATTCTCGAAGTCGGCACGAGCGCGAAGATGTTGTCCATCGTGCCGCTCATGAATGGCGGCGGACTCTTCGAAACCGGCGCCGGCGGCTCGGCCCCGAAACACGTGCAACAGTTCGTGGAGGAAAACTACCTCCGCTGGGATTCCTTGGGTGAATTCCTGGCGCTCGCCGTTTCGCTCGACCACTTGGGCACGACGTTCAAGAACCCGGCTGCGCAAGTGCTCGGCGAAACCCTGGACGCCGCCACCTCGAAGTTCCTGCTGAACAACAAGTCCCCGGCGCGCAAGGTCGGCCAAATCGATAATCGCGGCAGCCACTTCTACTTGGCGCTCTACTGGGCCGAAGCCCTCGCCGCCCAAGACAAGGACGCGACACTCAAGGCCAAGTTTACCCCGCTGGCCACGAAGCTCGCGGCGGCGGAAACAAAAATTGTCGAGGAGCTGATCGCCGCACAGGGCAAACCCGTCGATATCGGCGGCTACTACCAGCCCGACGAGGCGAAGGCGACCGCCGCCATGCGTCCGAGCCCGACGCTCAACGCCATCCTTGCCGAATTCTAAGTCGATTCGCGCGGCTGAATCACGAACTCCGATCCCCCTCGGGTGATCGGAGTTTTTTTGCATTCGTCTGCCGCCTCCCGCGCCCCGGCGCCCCGCCTGCGTCGCTCTTGCGGGAGCGTTCAGTCCACTGGCGGCGGTGGGGAAACCTCCGGTCGACTGACCACCATTTCCCCTTTCAGTCCACCGGCCGTCTCAATGTGCCCAATCAACGCCCCGAGGAAGAGCAGCACGCCGATCATCTCCATGCCCTCCTCCACCGCGGTCCAAAGATTGTAGGCCAAGGTATTGAGTTCATCGTCTGCCAGATACGGTTCAGTGGCCCATTCCACGCCAATCGCCCCACCCAAGTAGATTGCCCCCGACACGACAAAGCGGATCGCGAGCGGGCGCGGCAATGACGCTAAAAACGGCAGATAGGCTCCCGCGATCAACGCGACCACCACCATCCCCGGAATCGTCCACGAGACATCCGTGATGCTGTTCAACGTTTCGTGCACCCCGGCAATTTCGTCGAGCGACAGCCCCGTAAAGCCAATCGCCAACCCCAACCAGTGATAAAGGTTCGTTCCCTGTTCGATCCGGACCCGGGCGCTCCACCACCCCAGCACGCCGGCCGTGAGCAGTAGTGCCATCGCAGAATACCAGGTCGGGATGCTGTCCTCTTCGTCGACGTCGAAGATTTGCCGTAGCAACCATGGCAAGTCGGTCACTTCGTAGTGAACCACGGTCAAGGTCACATGGATGAGCAATAGCCCTGTCACGGTGAGCCACAGCCCCAGCAGTATCCGGTGCGCGTTAAACGCTACCGTCGGAACACTCGCGGGCGTGGGATTCATCGTCGGAGAATGCAGAAGTTGAACGGGGATGAGGCGCAATCGTTCCCGGTGATTTTGCCCCAAAAAAGTGCCGGGAACCCGGTCCCGGCACTTTCAGAAATGACTCAACGAAGCGACTGCTGTCGCATTAACTGCTGGCTTACCAGCTCCAGCACCAGCTCAGGAGAGCCGCCCAGAACGACGAGCTGGAGGAAGAACTCGAGGCGCTGCTCGACTTGCTGGATTTGTCGGACTTGGAGCTGTTGGATTTGCTCGATTTGTCAGATTTCGAAGTGCTCGATTTGTCCGACTTGCAGTCCTTGTCGGAAGACTTGCTGGATTTATCCGACTTGCCTGATTTTTTATCGGACTTCTTGGACTTGTCGTTTTTGTCCGACTTCTTGGATTTGTCGCTCTTGTTGGATTTGCAGTGCTTATCCGACTTCTTGGATTTGCAGGACTTCTGCGGCTCGCAAACCACCTTGGCAAAGGTGTTGATATCCCGGTAGTCCAACAGGCCCAAGGTCGTCGAACCTGCGGTCACGGGGCGATAGACCTCGACCCGATAGGTGTGAACACCTTCCCCGGTGACATAGTCCAAGTGATACTTGTTACCGGTGTATTTGTAAGTGCCGCCAGTCGGTTGATTACCCCAAGGGTAAATGACCGAGGCGCTGGACGTGCCATTGTCGTAAATCTCGTAAACCGCGATGACGACTTCGGGATCGGCGACATCGACGCCATCGCAGGTGATGCGGAACTTCACCGGAACGGTCGAACCACCCTCAACGGTCTTGTTGAGCGAAACCGGCGTCAGCCACTCGACCGCCCCGCAAGCCTCGTCGGGCGGGGGAGTCGGGTCTTCGACGACTTGGATGGTCACACTGTCGGAGGCGACAAAACCGTTGCTGGTCACGGTCGCGATGATCGTGTGGGCGCCCGGCGTGATGGTGGTGAAAGAACCGATCCCCCCCACGTCGGCCGTGCCCGCTCCGGTCAGAGTCGGGGTCACCACCACGCCATCCACCGTGAGGGTCACGCTCTCGATGACACCATAGTCCGTGAGGGAAACGAAGGAGTAGTCGATCACGCTGGCCGGGTCGGTCGCGAAACGATGAACCACCAACGACTCATCCGGCGTAAGAATTGTGACGGTCGGAGGCGGCAGGATGCCGTTAACGGTAAAGGAAATCGACGTAGAGCCCTGCCCGTTCGGATCGGTGACGGCCGCCCCCAAGGTGTAGACCCCCGGCGTCGTGATCGAAAGGAACCCGGTGCCGTTGGCGGTGAGCTGGCCGATACCGCTGAGGGAAACATCGTTCACCGGAGTGCCGTTCAACGTGGCGGTGAGCGTCGTGACGCCTCCCTGCAGGCTGTGACCGGTCAAGGCCACCGGGACCACCAACGGATCACCGCCGAGCGCCAAATCAAAGGACGCGCCATCGGAGGGAGCGTTAATGGTCACCGTCGGAGGCGGGACAATCACTTGGACCGAAAAATCACTCGTCGCCGTGCTGGAACCAACCGAGTTGATGGCGGTGGCTTGAACCGTGTGCAGCCCCGCCGTCGTGTAAGGGATCGAGGCGGTGCCAGCGGCGTCGGTTGTCCCGATTCCGGTCAACGTGCTCAAGGCCACCGGCTGACCATCGACCGTCAAAGACAAGTCCGTCAGAGGAGTGGTCGCAGCGGAGGAACCAAAAATGGAAAAAGGAACTTGGACGGCTGCCTGCCCCAGCGTGTGAGTGAAGACCGCACCGGCGCTCGGTAGCGTGATGCCGACCGTCGGAGGTTGCCCGGAGTGAGGACCAGGAATCACGGTAAGGTTGATATAACCACCGACGTTATCCGTGACTGCGGTCGGGTCGACGAAAGGGGTCCAACCATCGGTGATCAACTTGTAGGCGTAAGTGCCTACCGGATAGCCCTCAGGAATGTTGATTGAAACCGTAACGCTCACCGCCTGGTTCGCCGTCTGGAAGGGCACCGAGGTGGTCGAAAGCGTGATAAAGTTGAGCGCGTCGGCCTGGGCCGCGGCAGGCACGTTTTCGATACTAACGCCAAGATTCACCGTGGCTGGCGACAAGAGCGTGGCCGGGGCCGTGATCTGTAAGGTGTAAGTCTCGGAGTAAGGCAAAAAGCCTTCCGCAATCTTGGTGAGCGGCTGGTACCCGACAATAGCTTCCCCGCGAGCGAAAACCGATTGGGGTAGCAGCGCGCCAACTAAAGCCGCTCCGAGGAAAAGAATATTTTTCAGATTGCGCATGGGTAGGACTGGTTGTCCCACCTGATCATGAACCATTTAGATCGTCTAGGTAAAACCCCCCAGGTGGGTCCATTTTCACCGCCAGCTGCGGATATCTACGTAGCCTTCGTCACCGGTTATCCTGCATTCGTCCCACCTAATCCCAGGCGGTCGAGAAACGTATCGGCCCATCTCCCCGGCGCAGCGAGATCTGCATCCGCCAATGGCTCGCTCCGCAGCCCGATGGCGTGATGGAAAAACCATAGCGTATCCGCGGCCGCGTGGACGCCGATGGCCGATTGACAGCCCCCGCCCAAACGAACCTGCACTGCCCGCTCCAAAGCCACGGCCCGTCCCGTGCGCGAATCCAGAATTTCCACCCACTCCGGCTCCTCGCCAGATCGACATTGCAACGCGATGGCGGCCTGCCCGACGGCCGGAACCATCGTCTCGAAGCCCAACGGGTGAAACACCAACCCTTGCCAGCCGGCGATACCAAGCCGGGCCAAACCGGCCGCCGCGAGCAAGGTTGCATCTGCGGCGTGATCGGTCGCGATCTTCCGTAAGCGCGTATCGACGTTGCCTCGGATTTCCGTGAATTCGGCCTCAGGAAACACCATGCCCGCCTGCATGCGCCGTCTCGGACTACTGGTGGCGATCGTCTGCGGCCTCTCGACCTCCTCCCGCATCACCAGAACGTCGCGCGGGTCCGCTCGCGGCAAGTAACCCGCCACCGTCAATCCTGCCGGATTTTCACCCGGTAGGTCCTTGGCGCTGTGCACAGCCACATCGGCTTCTCCGCGCAACAAAGCCTGTTCTAACTCGCCGGTGAACAAGCCCTTGCCGCCTTCTCGCTCCAGCGACCAGTTGGTCTGGCGATCACCGGTAGTAACCATTTTCAGCAACGTGACCTGGCGTCCCGTCGCGGCCCTTAGCGCCGCCGCGACCATTTCGCTTTGAGCGAGAGCGAGCGGGCTTTTTCGCGTGGCGATAACGATGGGTTTCATGCGTTGGCTTGGGATTCTCGGGTCTTAAACGAACAAGGGCCGGGAGCGATCACCCGCGAGGCGGCGCCTCGATGGTTCTCACTCTCGGCCCTCAGGCAAAACGGACGGAGGCGGCTTTTAGTAGGAAGCCGCGACGCCCTTGATGTTCTTCTTCGCCATCCAGGGCATCATGCCGCGGAGGCGAGTGCCGGTCTTTTCGATCGGGTGCTTGGCGCCGTCCTTCAGGAGCTTGTTGTAGTTTTTCAAGCCGCCTTTGTATTCGGCGACCCACTGCTTGGTGAATTTGCCGGACTGGATTTCCTTCAGGATCTTCTTCATCTCGACCTTCGTCTTGGCGTTGATCACGCGCGGACCGCGAGTGATATCGCCATACTTGGCGGTCTCGGAGATCGAGAAACGCATGCCGGCGATACCGGACTCATACATGAGATCGCAGATGAGTTTCAGCTCATGCAAACACTCGAAGTAGGCCATCTCGGGCTGGTAACCGGCCTCGACCAGGGTCTCAAATCCGGCCTGCACGAGGGCGCTCGCGCCGCCGCACAATACGGCTTGCTCGCCGAACAGATCGGTCTCGGTCTCTTCCTTAAAGGTGGTCTGCAACACGCCCGCGCGGGTCGAGCCGATGCCCTTGGCCCACGCGAGGGCGTTCTTCTTGGCTTTCTTGGATTTGTCTTGGGCGACGGCCACGAGCGCCGGCATGCCTTTACCCTCTTGGTAAAGACGGCGGACCATGTGGCCGGGGCCCTTCGGAGCGACCATGATGCAGTCGATTTCCGGGTGCAGCTTGATCAGATCGAAGTGCACCGCAAGGCCGTGCGAGAAGAGCAGCGTCTTGCCCTTGGTGAGGTTGGGCAGAATGTCGGCCTCGTAGATGTCGGCCTGCTTCATGTCCGGCAACGCGACCATGATCACGTCGGCGAGACGAACCGCCTCGGCGGTGTCGTAAACCTTAAAGCCATGCGATTCCGCGACGGCCTTGGACTTGGAACCCGCGTAGAGGCCGATGATGACCTTTACGCCGGAATCCTTGAGGTTTAGGGCGTGCGCGTGGCCTTGGGAGCCGTAGCCGAGCACGGCAATGGTCTTGTTCTTGAAGAGGCCGAGATCGGCATCCTTGTCGGTGTATACTTTCGCGGGCATGGTATGAAGAGTTTGGGCAGGCGGGGTTGAGGGAAAGAGGCTTCAGCGGACCAACGCGAGTTGCCCAGTGCGGGCCAACTCGAGGATGCCGAAGGGCTCCAACAGGTTGAGGATGGCAGTGACTTTACCCTCGTCGCCGGTGATCTCGATGATCACGTCGCCGTGGGAAACGTTGACGATCTTCGCACGGAAGATGTCGCAGATTTGCATGATCTCCGAGCGCGTCTTGGAGTCGGCTTTCACCTTCGTGAGGATGAGCTCGCGCACGACCGCCTGGCCTTCCTTGAAGTCGACGACTTCGACGACGTTGATCAGCTTGCGCAGTTGCTTCACCGCCAAGTCCAGCGAGGACTCGTCGCCCATCAAGACGACCGTGATGCGCGAGAGCGAAGCGTCATGCGTCGGAGCGACGTTGAGCGAATCGATATTGAACCCGCGACCGGAAAACATGCCGGCGACGCGTGCCAGCACACCGAATTTGTTTTCCACGAGGACGGAGATCGTATGGCGCATGGGAGAAGTCTGGATATTTAAAGTGGTGGACGCTGAGGGGCTCGAACCCCCGACCCTCTCGGTGTAAACGAGATGCTCTAACCAACTGAGCTAAGCGTCCGGACCGAAGGCGGAGCAAAACCTCCGCCGCCGGGAGCTGACAAGGCTATATTCACCAACCCGAGCAGTATGAGTTCAGGTGGTGGCGGCCATTCGACCACCCAAGGTTCCTTCGCGGATCATCAGTTCGGCGTTTTGGACCGCGTTGAGCGCCGCGCCTTTCCATAGATTGTCGCCGCTGACCCAGAAGGACAATCCGTTGTCCAACGCAGAATCGACGCGCAACCGACCGACGCCACAGCGCACCTTTTCGGCAAAATCCAGCGGTGTCGGGTAACGGGAATTCGCCGGATCGTCCACGAGCTCCGCGCCCGGGAACGCCGCGATGGCCGCCCGTGCTTGCTCCAAGTTCACCGGGCGCTCGAATTCGGCGCTCACCGCCACCGAGTGCGCCCGGAGCACCGGAACGCGCACGCAGGTCGCAGAGACCTTCAGATTCGGCAGGTTCATGATCTTGCGAGATTCCTGCGCCATCTTGGTCTCTTCCCCCGTGTAACCGTCGGGGCCAAACGTATCGACCTGCGGGATGCAGTTGTAGGCGATCTGGTAAGGGTAAACCTTGTGCTTGATCGGGTCGCCGTGCACCGAGGCCAAGACCTGCGTCTCGAGTTCGCGCACCGCTTCGGCGCCCGTGCCGGACACGGATTGGTAGGTGGAAACAAAAATACGCTTCAGGCCAAACGCTTGGTGCAAGGGCCACAGCCCCATGAGCATGACCGCCGTCGAACAATTCGGATTCGCGATCAAGCCGTCGTGGTCGCGCAGTTTCTCCGGGTTGATCTCGGGAATCACCAGCGGAACATTCGGGTCCGTGCGCAGAGCCGAGCTCTTGTCGATCACGGTGCAACCCGATGCGACCGCATCGGCCGCCAACGCCCGCGTGACCGAACCGCCGGCCGCGAAGAAGGCCAAGTCGACCCCCTTGAATGCGCCCGGTTTCGCTTCGCCCACCGTGAGGGTTCCTCCCGCGGTTTTGACGGTTTTACCCGCCGAACGCGCTGAGGCGAAGAGCCGCAGCTCACTCGCAGGGAAATTGCGCTCGTGCATCAGTCGCACCAGCTCTTGACCGACGGCACCCGTGGCGCCGACGATTCCGACAACGTAGCTCTTTTTATTCACGATGAAATCCTCTTGGGAACTGGTCATGCAAACCGCCACACGCCTCGGCATCAAGCCCGCAACGCGGGTCTTGTTGGTGCGCATTTCGTCGCAAACCGCGCAACTTTACCGCGATGGCGAGCTGGCGCAGGCTTGGACCGTTTCCACGTCCGCGCGGCCACCGAGCAACGAAAAGGACTCGCTCGGCACCCCGAGCGGCTTGCACGAGATCGCCGAACGCATCGGCGCCGGTTGTCCCCCCGGCATCGTTTTCAAGAGCCGCATCAATACCGGCCATCATTTCCGCGAACTGAGCGTCGAGGAAAACGAACGCAACCTCGTCACCTCCCGCATCCTCTGGTTGCGCGGGCTCGAACCCGGCGTGAATGCGGGCGGCACGGTCGATTCCTACGAACGCTACATCTATGTTCATGGCACCAACCACGAGGAGCGCCTCGGCACTCCCGCGAGCGGCGGCTGCGTCCTCCTCGCCAACATCGAGATGGTCGAGCTCCACGATCTTATGCGCGTCGGCGACTGGGTCTTGATCGTCAATTGAGGATCTGGGGGGCCTCGGGCGTCGAAATTCACCGTCTCACGATGGCCGCGGCCATAAATCCGAATTGCACGCGCCACCCGCCGCCCGGAAGGTCTTCGTTTACGCATGATCGGACTTCGCGATGACAACGACGACCTGCCTGCCCCGCC
>CAXBDS010000018.1:0-45495 GCA_963974355.1 uncultured Opitutaceae bacterium | reverse complement strand
CGGAGATTTCGGCCGGGCGTTTGGCGGAGGCGGGACAGCAGCTCGACGCATTTGCGAGTGACGAGCGATTTGACCCGGTAAGCCGCTGGCAGGCCGAGTGGAATCTGGCGCGCGCGCTGCAGGCGGCGGAGCAAGTCGGAGACGCGTTGGCGCGCATGGACCGTTTGCTGGGCCAAGGGGGAGGGAACCCGGGACTGCCGATGGCGTTGCAAGTGCAGCTGAGTTGGTTGCAGGCGCGGTTGGCCTTGACCCACGGCGAGGCATCGCGGGCGTTGACGTTGATCGCGGCGCTGCGGACGAAACTGGAGGCGGCGGAAGGTGTGCTGAAGGCGGAAGTCGCGAGCTCGTTGGCGCTGTTGGAGGCGGAGGCTAATTTCGATCTGGAGCGGCCGGAGGAGGCATTGGCCGGTCTGCGACAGCTGCGTGAGGCGTATCCGCGATCGGATGCGGCGGTCTATTCCTACATCGTCGAGGCGGATGCCTACACGGCCCGCAACCAGTTGGTCGAAGCGCAGCAGTTGCTGACGCGTTTGGCCGATGATTTCCCCGAGCACCAGTATGCGTCGTTCGCGTTGTTCGAGGCGGCGCTGAACGCCGAGCGGCGGGGGCAGGAAGTTTACTACAACGAAGCCTACAATTTGCTGGAGCGGCTGGTGCAGCGTTATCCGCGTAGTCCGATCGAGTTTCAGGCGCGCTTGAAGCAAGGCGATCTGCTGCGCCAGATGAACCAGTTCGCGCCGGCCCAGTTGGTTTACGAGTCGTTGATCAACAACTACGGCCAGCACCAGGACGTTTTGCGGGCGCAGTTGGCATTGGCCGATTGCCATGCGGCGCAGGCAGCGGGCGATGCGTCGCACCAGGAGAGTGCCAACACGATCTACGAGCGCTTGCGGGATCTGCCGACGGCCCCCACGGCGTTGCGGATCGAGGCGGGGTTTAAACTGGGTTACGGCCTGTCGCGGCGGGGCGGGGAAGCGGGCGCGCGGGGACGGGTCGTGTGGTGGCAGCTGATTTCGACGTTTTTGGTCGACCGTGCGCCGACGCTAGAGCTGGGCGTGAATGGTCGGTATTGGATGTCGCGGGTGTTGTTGGAACTCGGATCCTCTTATGAGCAATCGGCCGAGCTGGAGCGGGCGCAAGACGCTTACCGGTTGATCGTGGAGAGCGGCTTGCCGGGGGATGTGATGGCGCGGGCGCGGCTGGCGCGGATCACGGGCGCCGCCGCCGGGATCGTTGACGCCCCGAAATGATCACACTGTAACAGGGCTTAATTTATGTCGGACTTTGATTTTACGCTACTGACCCGCGGGGGCCCGATGATGATCCCGGTGTTGATCATGGCGGTCTTCGGTTTGGTGCTGTTTCTGGAGCGGACGCTTTTCCTGCATCGAGGCCAGATCCGGTCGACGGCGTTTGTCGACGGGATCCAAAACATTCTGGCGAAGCGGCGGGTAGTGGAGGCGTTGACGGTTTGCGAAGAAACGCCGGGTCCGGTGGCCGCGGTGGTGAAGGCGGCGCTATTGCATGCCAACCGTGACGAAGTGGCGCTGCGGTATGCGGTGCAGGAGGCGGGTGTGGTGGAGATTCCGGCCTTGGAACGGCGACTGGGCTCGATCGCCGCCATCGCGCAGATCGCGCCATTGGTGGGGTTACTCGGCACTTTGCTGGGAATGGCGACGACATTTCATGCGTTTATGACTGAGGGGGGGGAATACGCGACGGCCCGGGCATTGTCCGATGGGATGTGGCAAGCGCTTCTGGTTACGATCGGAAGTCTGACGATCGCGATTCCCGCGCATTTGGGGTATCACTTCCTCAGCGGGCGGGTGCGGGCGATCGTGCGCGATGTCGAATGGGCCGGGAACGAGATGATGCGTTATTTGCTGACGGATTACAGAACCGGAACGGAGGTGGGATCGATCGAAGTGGAGAACGGGGCGAAGCATGGAGCTACGGCGTCTGCGGAAAAGGTGACTGGGGCCACGGGCGCAGGCCCGGAATCGCTTCGGGAAGGACCGCAGGAATGATTACCCGTCCGCTGGATTTGGCGGCCCGGCTCCGTCCACCGCCCCGCAATTTTGATGCGCTGTTTTGGGTCAACGGTGGGCTGATTGCGTTGTTTTTTGTGCTGTTCGGCTCCCGGTTTGTGTTGTCGCCCGGATTACCACTTGCGAATCAGGACTTCGTTTTACCTTCCAGTGGAACGGCGGTTCAGACGGCGGCGATGACCTCGGTCGTAGTCAGCCTGCCTCGTCCCGGCATGGCCCTGACCGATGATGGGCTTTACAGCTATGCGGGCTTGAAGGACTGGATGGCGCGCCGTGCGGAGCAGGGGAGCGCTCCGGCGAGGTTGCTCATCCAAGCTGATGCCTCAGTGCCGATGCAGGATCTGGTTCAGCTACACGACATGGCGCGTCAGGCGGGTTTTGAGTCAGTGCAACTCGCGACTCAATCCGCAGGCCGGGTGGCAGGGGGGCGATAAACGATGCAGTCGAGCGGCGATTTAGCATCTAATTCATTGCCGCCCAAATGGTTGATGTTGGCGGTGGCGCTTTTGGTAGTAGGTGGAGCACTCTGGCTGGTGCGCTTGCCGAAGGAAACCGCGCTGGCGCAGCATTTGACGGCGCCCGTCGCGGTAGAGCCATCGGGGGTTTTGCTTACGCCTCGCCCTGTGACCGAGGAGGACGACAACCGATTCCAAGAAGAAATGGATCTGCTGGACCCGTCGCCGCTCTTTTTGCCGACTCGGTGGAACAGCGGCGGGGCATCGCGTTCGCGCCCACGTGGTCAGAACCCCGTGTCGTCCTTCCACGACTTCGGGCCGTGGTATGCGTTTTCTGAAAACGATCCGGCGATCAGCTTTCATACCGATGACGAACTGCCAACTCGCGCAATCGATGCGATACCGGTTGTCAGCCAGGCGGACCGACATGCGCTGCTTGCTCTGGGGCGGCGGGATGGTGATCTGCGCCCGTTGACCACGCGGTTAGGCTGGTTCGAAATTGTTGGGGCGGGGGATGGTGAACCGATCTTTGACGGATCGTTGAACGTGCCGGCGGGTGCAGAGTTCCCGGCACGCGACAGTTGGATGCCTGTTCGGTTGATTTTGGCGGTCGGACGGGCTGGGGTGATTGGTCGTCCCATGCTTTTGGAATCCTCGGGTGACGAACGCATTGACAGC
Organism: uncultured Opitutaceae bacterium; assembly: GCA_963974355.1. Classification (GTDB taxonomy): domain Bacteria; phylum Verrucomicrobiota; class Verrucomicrobiia; order Opitutales; family Opitutaceae; genus Actomonas. The sequence continues at coordinate 42,314 of CAXBDS010000018.1, read as the reverse complement.
TTGTTACCCCAAATGTTGGCTCGCGACGTGCGCATCACCGGCCGCCTTTCCCCGGGAATCTACCGGATTTCAGTCGGGCAATAGAGTTTTTTGCCTCGGCCAAAAATTCCAGTTGACGAGAAAATTTCAGCGGTGCACGTTCGGCGCTCTTTTCTCGTTTTTTGACTCTGTATTGGTTCGCCCAGATAGCTCAGTTGGCAGAGCACGTCCTTGGTAAGGACGAGGTCGTCGGTTCGAGTCCGATTCTGGGCTCCAGCACCTTTACAGTTTCTCAATACATTTCATCCCACAACATAACCGTCTCCAACCCAAATGGCTAAAGGCACATTCGAGCGCAATAAACCGCACGTAAACGTCGGCACGATCGGTCACGTCGATCACGGCAAGACCACCACCACCACCGCTATTCTCGCGGTCCAAGCCCGCAAGGGTCTGGCTGAGGTCAAGTCCTATGCCGACATCGCAAAGGGCGGCACGGTGCGTGACGCTTCCAAGATCGTCACCATTTCCGTGGCCCACGTGGAATATGAGTCCGACAAGCGTCACTACGCTCACGTCGACTGCCCCGGTCACGCGGACTTCGTTAAGAACATGATCACTGGCGCCGCCCAAATGGATGGCGCGATCCTCGTGGTCTCGGCTGCTGACGGCCCGATGCCCCAGACCCGTGAGCACATCCTGCTCGCCCGTCAGGTGGGTGTTCCGAACATCGTTGTCTGGCTCAATAAGGTCGACTTGATCGACGACGAAGAGCTGCTCGACCTCGTTGAGATGGAAATCCGCGAACTCCTCTCGAAGTATTCCTTCGACGGCGACAATGCGACCATCGTGCGTGGTTCCGCCACCGCCGCTCTCGACGCGAAGCCCGAGGGTGAAGCCGCCATTCAGGCGCTCATGGAAGCGATCGACAAGGATATCCCGGAGCCGGAGCGCGACACCGCGAAACCGTTCCTGATGTCCGTGGAGGACGTCTTCTCGATCACGGGGCGCGGCACGGTTGCCACGGGTCGTATCGAGCGCGGTATCGTCAAGATCAACGACAACGTCGAGATCGTCGGTATCCACGAGACCAAGACCACCGTCGTGACTGGCATCGAGATGTTCCGCAAGCTCCTCGACTCCGGTCAAGCGGGCGACAACGTGGGCATTCTGCTCCGTGGTATCGACAAGGATTCCATCGAGCGCGGTCAAGTGCTCGCGGCTCCGAAGTCCATCACCCCGCACCACAAGGCCAAGGCCGAGATCTACGTGCTGGGCAAGGACGAGGGCGGCCGTCACACGCCGTTCTTCAACGGTTACCGCCCGCAGTTCTACTTCCGCACGACGGACGTGACCGGTGTCATCAATCTGCCGGAAGGCGTTGAGATGATCATGCCTGGTGATAACGTTTCCGTCACGATCGAGCTCATCTGCCCGATCGCGATGGAGAAGACCCAGCGCTTCGCGATCCGCGAAGGTGGCCGCACCATCGGTGCCGGTCGTATCGTTGAGATCACTGAGTAAGGTTATCTTCACCAACAACTTATCGTCGTCGCCGAGGTCCCTCAACGGGATCTCGGCTCCGTCGTCTTAGGATAAATTTTCGCACAGGCGTGTAGCTCAATTGGTAGAGTTACGGTCTCCAAAACCGTCGGTTGGGGGTTCGATTCCCTCCGCGCCTGCCATCTTTCTCTCATAAATGAAAAACCCATTCCGTAGCACCCGTATCTTCGTCGGTGAAATGGTCGGCGAACTGCAAAAAGCATCGTGGCCCACGCGCACCGAGTTGCGGGACTCGACGATCGTGGTTATCCTCGCGGCTGCGTTGTTGGGTGTTTTCACCAGCATCAGCGACTTCGCCCTCTACCAAGTCGTCGACCTGTTCACTTCTTGGGTCAATTGACCGCCCCTATCATGTCCGTCACCACCACCGCCCCCGCGGGCGCCCAATGGTTCGCTCTTCACACGCTCTCTGGTCAAGAGGGCAAGGTGAAGGCCTACATTGATAAGTTCAAAAAGATCGAAGAGCTCGAAGACAACGTTTTCGAAGTTCTGCTTCCGACTGAGGTGGTTTCGGAGGTCAAGAATGGCAAGAAGTCGACCAAGACCCGTAAACTTTATCCGGGTTACGTTTTCATCCAGATGCGCCTCTATGGCGACGACAAGAAATTGATCAACCGGGCGTGGTATTTCGTTAAGGAAACCAGCGGTGTGATTGGATTCGTCGGTGGCGAAAGCCCCGCAGCCCTGCGCCAGGCCGAGGTCGACGAGATTCGGGCCCGGATCGAAGCCGCCAGCGGCAAAGAGGTGCCGAAGGTCAGCTACGAGACCGGCGAAGAGGTCAAGATCAACGACGGTGCCTTCGCCAACCTTACCGGCCGCATCGACGAGATCGATCCTGAGCGCGGCAAGCTCAAGGTTTCCGTTTCCATCTTCGGTCGCTTCACGCCGGTCGAACTCGAATACTGGCAGGTTGAACGCATCACTGATTGAGCCACCGTTCCACCTCCCGCTTTTACATCAAAACCACCGCCTAATCTTTTCGTTCCATGGCCAAGAAAATCACCGGTTACATCCGTCTTCAGCTGCCCGCCGGCGCCGCGAATCCCGCGCCGCCCGTGGGTCCCGCGCTTGGTGCGCAAGGCGTCAACATCATGTCCTTCTGTAAGGAGTTCAACGCCCGCACGAAGGATCAGGCCGGCATGATTCTGCCCGTGGTGATCACGGTCTACGCCGACAAGTCCTTCACCTTCATCCTCAAGTCGCCGCCCGCCGCCGTCTTGCTCAAGAAGGCCGCCAACATCGCTTCCGGCTCGGCCAAGTCCAACCTCGATAAGGTCGGCAAGGTGACCCGCAAGCAGCTCGAAGAGATCTACAACCTCAAGAAGGCCGATATGAACGCGAAGAGCGTTGACGCCGGGGTGAAGATCATCGCTGGCACCGCCCGTAACATGGGCATCGAGGTCGTCGACTAAACCAAGACGCCTTTTACCGAATCTCTCCCTCAACCCTAACTCACCGCGGGAGTCCGTCCACGGACGTTTGCACCGCAAGGAGTCGTTAATGGAAAAACACAGCAAAAGATACCGCAGCGCCGTCAAGGTCGCTGACCTGACAAAGTCCTATTCGCTGGCGGAAGCCGCGGATATTTTGGCCAAGTTCCCGGCCACCAAGTTCGACGAGACCGTCGAGCTTTCCTTCCGTTTGGCCGTTGATCCCGCCCAAGGCGATCAGATGGTGCGCGGCACGGTGCCGTTGCCTCATGGTTCCGGCAAGAAGGTCCGTGTGTTGGTCTTCACGGACAACCCGGAAGAGGCGATCAAGGCTGGCGCCGATCATGCCGGCCTTGAGGACATGATGAAGAAGGTAACCGACGGTTGGCTCGATTTCGACGTCGCCATCGCGACCACCGAGGCCATGAAGACGGTGCGCACCATCGCGCGCGTCCTCGGTCCCAAGGGCCTGATGCCGAACCCGAAGAGCGGCACCGTCACCGACGACATTCCCGCCGCCATCAAGGCCGTGAAAGCCGGTCGCGTGGAATTCAAGATCGACAAGACTGCCAACATTGGCGTCGGCATCGGCAAGCGCTCCTTCGAGGCCAGTCAGATCGTCGAGAATGCCCAGGCCGTCATCGAGGTGATTGGCAAGGCGCGTCCCGCCGCCGTTAAGGGCATCTACATCAAGTCCATCGCGTTGTCTTCGTCCATGAGCCCGGGCGTGACCATCGCGGCGACTGAGTTCAACAAATTCTAAACGAGGATCCGACCATGAGAGTTGAAAAGAAATACCTGATCGCCGAGGTCGAGACCCACCTCAAAAAGTCCGACTACGTCATCCTGACCAACTTCACGGGCGTCACCGTCTCAGAAGTGGCGGAATTGCGCGCCGAACTCGACAAAGAGAACGCCGAGTTCCACGTCGTAAAGAACAGCTCGTTGCGTGTCGCCGCCGAAGCATTGGGCTTGCCCAGCTTCGACGAGGTGCTCAGCGGCCCGACCGCCATCATCGTCGGTGGCGAAAACTCGCCCGGCGTGGCGAAGGTCGTGACCAAGTTCTTCAAGGACAAGCAGAAGGTCGAGGTTAAGGCCGCCGTTCTCAGCAAGAAGTTGCTGAGCTCCGACGACGTCAAGGCCCTCGCCGAATTGCCTTCCTTGGACGCGCTGCGCGGCCAACTGTTGGGCTTGCTCAACCAGCCCGGCACGATGCTGGTGCGGGTGCTCGCCGCCGCCCCGCAAAACCTGCTCAACGTGCTTCAAGCCAAGGTCCGCGCTGCGGAAGAGGCTTAAGTCGCGTTTTTCCGTCACATTTTAACCCAATCATTTTTTCGTCGCCCATCGGATTTCCGCCGATGTGCGATGCAAAGCACCAAATCAACCGTCAACCACTAGGGGATACGTCCCTTAAACGTGCCTTAAGTTAGGGCCGCTAGTCGAAGACAGGAGAAAATCATCATGAGCGATATCACCAAGGATCAAGTTATCGAGTGGCTGTCCGGCCAAACCGTTCTCGAAGTTGCCGGTCTCGTTAAAGACCTCGAAGAGAAGTGGGGCGTTTCCGCCGCTGCTCCCGTTGCTGTAGCCGCCGCCGCTCCCGCTGGCGCCGCTGCTGCTCCGGCTGAGGAAAAGACCGAGTTCGACGTCATCCTCCTCGAGGCGGGCGCCAACAAGATCGGTTGCATCAAGGAAGTCCGCGCCATCACCGGCTTGGGCCTCAAAGAAGCCAAGGATCTCGTCGAAGGCGCACCGAAGGCCGTCAAGGAAGCTGCTTCCAAGGCCGACGCCGAAGAGATCAAGAAGAAGCTCGAAGCGGCCGGCGCCAAGGTCGAACTCAAGTAAGACCCCGTCGTTTGCCGATTTCCGACCTTCAACGTTCGAAATCTTCGGGACAGGCCGTGTTTTTACGCGGCCTGTCCTTTGCCTTTTCCCGTTTCCGTTCTTTTTCTGTTTCCGTTCCCGCCGTCCCGGTCTCTCCCGGTGCCCGGCGTGCTAGCCTAGCCCGCGCCTAGTAGCGTGAGCCTCCCGTCTTTCCCTTCCATCCATCCCGGAAAAATCATGGCCGTCCGCAACAAACCCGACCGCATCAATTTCGGCAAACTTCGCGAAGTTCTCCAGCCGCCGAATCTGATCGAGCTACAGATCACCTCGTATCTCGATTATCTCCAAAAGGGCGTGCCGGAGAAGCAACGCCTGAATCAAGGCTTGGAGGCCGTGTTCCGCGAGGTGTTCCCGATCGAGTCTTACGACGGTCGTCTCACCCTCGAATACGTTTCCTACACCATCGGCGAGCCGAAGAACTCGGAGATCGAGTGTATCCGTGAGGGTGTGACGTATTCGGTGCCGCTCTACGTGAAGCTGCGGCTGCGCGAGGAAGATTACATCAAGGACGAGGAGATCTACATGGGTGAGATCCCCATGGTGACCCTGCGTGGTTCATTCATCATCAATGGCGCGGAGCGCGTCGTTGTTTCCCAGCTGCACCGTTCGCCCGGCATCGCATTTGAGGTCGCCCCGCACGCCAACGGCAAGCTGCTCCATTCTTTCCGCGTCATCCCTGACCGCGGCACTTGGCTCGAAGTTCAGTTCGACAACAACGATCTGCTCTACGTCTACCTCGACCGCCGTCGCCGTCGTCGTAAGTTCCTCATCACGACGCTGCTGCGCGCGGTCGGTTATTCGAGCGACATTGATCTGTTGAACCTGTTTTATCAGATCCAGGACCTGAAGGTTTCCAAGGCGCTTGAGCTCGAGAACGTGTCCAACCTCGTTCTCGTGGAAGACGCCATCGATGCCCAAAAGGGGGTTGTTTTGGCCCGTGCGTTCGAACCGCTCACGAAGCAGATCGTGCGCACCTTCGAGAAGCACGACATCGCCGCCATCCGTGTTATCGACACGACGGCGGACGAAGGCGCCATCATCCGTGCGCTCAAGAAGGATCCGACTCGCAACGAGGAGGAAGCCCTCAAGGAAATCTACAAGCGTCTCCGTCCCGGCGAGCCGCCGACGACCGCCAACGCCAAGGCTCTGCTGAAGCGCCTCTTCTTCGATCCGAAGCGCTATGACCTCGGCCGCGTGGGTCGTTACAAGGTCAACCAAAAGCTCGGTCTCTCGGTCGACCTCGAGCAGCGCATCATCGAGTCCGGCGATATTGTGGCCGCGACCAAGTATCTCGTGCGTCTTAAGAAGGGTGAGGGCGTGGTCGACGACATCGATCACCTCGGTTCCCGTCGCGTCCGCACCGTGGGAGAGCTCCTGGCCAACCAGTGCCGCGTGGGGCTCGCTCGCACCGAGCGTCTCGTCCGCGAGCGCATGACAATGTATGATCAGTCCGTCGACTCGATCACCCCGCAAAAGCTGATCAACCCGAAGGCTCTGACCACGGTCATCCGCGACTTCTTTGCCCGTTCGCAGCTGTCGCAGTTCATGGACCAGATCAACCCGCTGGCCGAGGTCACGCACAAGCGTCGTCTCTCCGCCCTCGGACCCGGCGGTCTGAACCGCGAGCGCGCCGGCTTCGAAGTCCGCGACGTGCATCCCTCGCATTACGGCCGTATCTGCCCGATTGAGACGCCGGAAGGTCCGAACATCGGTCTGATCAATTCGCTTTCCACCTACGCTCACGTCAATGAATTCGGTTTCATTGAGACGCCTTACCGCGTCGTCAAAGAGGGTCGCGCCACCGACAAGATCGACTATCTCACTGCCGACCAAGAAGAGCGGAAGATCATCGCGCAGGCCAACTCCGAGATCGACGACAAGGGCAACTTCATCGGCAATGTCACCGTTCGTCAGGACGGCGAGTTCCTTGAGGTTCCGTCCTCTGAGGTCCACTACATGGACGTGTCGCCGAAGCAGGTGATTTCGATCGCTGCCGGTATGATCCCGTTCTTGGAGCACGATGACGCCAATCGCGCGCTCATGGGAGCCAACATGCAGCGCCAAGGTGTGCCGCTTCTCCAAGCTGAGTCCCCCTACGTGGGCACCGGGATCGAAGAACGCGTGGCGCGCGACTCGAAGATCGTGGTCGTGGCCGAGGAGGCCGGCGTTATCGCTTCGGTCGACGCCGAGCAAATCGTGGTCACGCCCGATGGCACGCTCCCGAAGAACTTCGAAAAGAATCCGAAGAGCGATCCGAAGAACGGCGTCACGGTTTACGAGCTGCGCAAGTTCATGCGCTCCAATGCCGGCACGTGCTTCAACCAGAAGCCGATCGTCGACAAGGGGCAGAAGGTGAAGATCGGGGATCTGCTCGCGGACGGTCCTTCCACCCAAAAGGGAGAGATGGCGCTCGGCCGCAACGTGCTCGTCGCGTTCATGCCGTGGAACGGTTACAACTTCGAAGACGCCATCCTCATCTCCGAAAAGGTGCTGAAGGACGATATCTTCACCTCCATCCACATCCACGAGTTCGAGGTCACCGCCCGTGATACCAAGCTCGGCCCGGAGGAAATCACGCGTGATATCCCGAACGTCGGTGAGGAAGCCCTGCGCAACCTTGACCACAACGGTGTCATCCGCATCGGTGCGGAAGTGAAGCCCGGCGACATCCTCGTCGGTAAGATCACGCCGAAGTCCGAAACGGAGCTGGCCCCGGAAGAAAAACTTCTCCGCGCCATCTTCGGTGAAAAAGCCGCCGACGTGAAAGACACTTCGCTGATCGTGCCTTCGGGCGAGTTCGGCATCGTGATGGACGTCAAGGTTTCCAGCCGCGTCGACTTCGAGAAGGAGAAGCTCTCGCCGTCCGATCGCCGTCGTCAGACCAAGCAGATCCAGGAAGGCTACAAGACCGAGATGGACAAGCTGCGTGAATCGCTCACGGAAGCGTTGTCGAACATTCTCCTTGGTGAGAAGATCCCGCTCGATGTCGTCAACGGCGACTCCGGAGAGATCATCATTCCGGCCAACCGCAAGATCACCAAGACGCTTCTCCGTAAGCTCGCCGCCGTCTCCAAGCACGTCGAGATCGATCCGTCCCCGGTTCGCATCAAGATCATGGAGATCATCGGTTCCTACCAGTCGAAGTTCGACGAGTTGGAAGCCGACCGCGAGCGCAAGGTGAACAGCGTTGAGTCTGGCGAAGATGCCGGCAGCGGCGCGATCAAGCAGGTCAAGGTCTACATCGCCACGAAGCAAAAGCTCGAGGTCGGTGACAAGATGGCCGGTCGTCACGGTAACAAGGGTGTGGTCGCCAAGATCGTGCCTGAGGAAGACATGCCGTTCCTGCCAGACGGGACGCCGATCCAAATCTGCTTGAACCCGCTGGGTGTGCCTTCGCGCATGAACGTCGGTCAGGTGCTTGAGACTCACCTCGGTTGGGCGTGTTCGAAACTCGGGATCAAGGTCGCCACTCCGGTGTTCGACGGTATTCCCGAGAAGCAGATTCGTAACTACCTCGACGATGCCGGCCTGCCGAACTCCGGCAAGTCCGTGCTGTTCGACGGTCGCACCGGTGAGCAGATCGACCAGCAGGTCGTGGTCGGCTACATCTACATGATGAAGCTGAATCACTTGGTCTCGCACAAGATTCACGCTCGTGCGGTCGGTCCTTACTCCCTCGTCACGCAGCAGCCGTTGGGCGGCAAAGCCCAATACGGCGGCCAGCGCTTCGGCGAAATGGAAGTGTGGGCGCTCGAAGCCTATGGCGCGGCGCATACCTTGCAGGAACTGCTCACCGTCAAATCCGACGACGTGCAGGGCCGCACCAAGATCTACGAGTCGCTCGTCAAGGGCGACAACACGCTGCAGGCCGGCACGCCGGAATCCTTCAACGTGTTGATCAAGGAAATCCAATCGCTCGGCTTGGACATCAAGCTCAACAAGCGCGACGCCCTTGGCAACCTTACCCAGGCGTTCACGCCTTCCGCGGCCCAGATGGCGCCGCGCTCCGCCAACCTTTAATCGACCAACGTCAGCAGGAATTATTAAGCGATGAGCATCCAACCCAACGAAGTAGCCGCCGGCGCCCGGGAAGAGGCGCGTGGCGTGCTCGGCCTCGACGAAAACCCATTCGATTGCGTGACCATCACGGTTGCCGCTCCCGAGGTCATCCGCAACTGGTCGCGCGGCGAGGTCAAGAACCCCGAGACGATCAACTACCGCACCTTCAAGCCCGAGCCGGGTGGTCTTTTCTGCCAAAAGATCTTCGGTCCGGTGCGCGACTACGAGTGCGCCTGCGGCAAATACAAGCGCATCAAATACAAGGACGTCGTCTGTGATCGTTGCGGCGTCGAAGTCACCATCTCGCGCGTTCGTCGCGAGCGCATGGGCCACATCGAGCTGGCCGTGCCGGTCACCCACATCTGGTTTCTCAAGAGCATGCCGAGCCGCCTCGGCCTCCTGCTCGACATGACCGCCCGCTCTCTTGAGCGCGTGATCTACTACGAGAACTACATGGTGGTCGACCCGGGCAAGACCCCGCTCGAGCAGAAGCAACTCCTCACCGACGTCGAATACCGCCAGGCGCTCGACGAATACGGTGACGACTCCTTCGTCGCCAAGATGGGCGCCGAAGCTCTGCGCGACTGTCTCCAAACCATGGATATGGACGCCACCGTGCTCGAGCTCCAGGAGCAGATGCGCGCCACCCGTTCCAAGCAGATCAAGAAGAAGCTCTCGAAGCGTCTCAAGGTCATCCAGGGCTTCATCGGCTCCAAGTCCCGTCCCGAGTGGATGGTCTTGGAAGTATTGCCCGTCATCCCGCCGGACCTGCGCCCGCTGGTCCCGCTCGAAGGCGGCCGCTTCGCGACCTCCGATCTGAACGACCTCTACCGACGCGTGATCAACCGGAACAACCGGTTGAAGAACCTCATGCAGCTCAAGACGCCCGACGTTATCATCCATAACGAAAAGCGCATGCTGCAGGAGTCCGTTGACGCGTTGTTCGACAACGGCCGTCACGGTCGCCCTGTCACCGGCGCCGGCAACCGCCCGCTGAAGTCGCTCTCCGACATGCTCAAGGGCAAGCAGGGCCGCTTCCGCCAAAATTTGCTCGGCAAACGTGTCGACTACTCCGGTCGTTCCGTGATCGTCATCGGTCCTGAGCTCAAGCTCAGCCAGTGTGGTCTGCCCAAGAAGATGGCGCTCGTGCTCTTCGAGCCGTTCATCATCCGTCGCCTCAAGGAACTCGGCTTCGTGCACACCGTCCGCGGTGCCCGCAAGATGATCGAGAAGAAGTCCCCGGAAGTCTGGGACATTCTCGAGGAAGTCACGAAGGGGCACCCGGTTCTCCTGAACCGCGCCCCGACCTTGCACCGTTTGTCGATTCAGGCTTTCGAGCCCGTCTTGATCGAGGGTGAGGCCATCCGCGTTCACCCGCTCGTCTGCACGGCTTACAACGCCGACTTCGACGGTGACCAAATGGCCGTCCACGTGCCGCTGTCTCTCGAAGCGATCATGGAGTGCAAACTCCTCATGATGGCGACGAGCAACATCTTCTCGCCGTCCTCCGGTAAGCCGATCCTCACGCCATCCCAGGATATCGTGCTCGGCGCCTACTACCTGACGATCGAGCCTCGCACGAAGCCCGCCAAGGGTGAGCGTGTGCCGCTCCTGAGTGGTTTGCAGGAAGTGCTGTTCGCCAACGTTGACGGTGCTCTCGAAACGCACGACTGGGTCGATGTGCCTAATCCGGACTTCGGCCGGGAGACCATTTTCGGCAACACCGAAAAGCGCGTCATCCGCACGACGGTCGGCCGCGTGATCTTCAATCAGATCTGGCCCGCCGGTCTCGGCTTCGTGAACTTCCCGGTTCCGAAGGGCAAACTCGGTGACCTCATTCTCAACACCTACAAGGTGTCGGGTGGGGCGGATACGGTCATCACGCTCGACAAGCTCAAGGAGCTCGGTTTCCACACCGCATTCAAGGCCGGTATCTCGATCGGAACCGGCGATATGATCATCCCTGAATCGAAGAAGGAGATCGTCGCGGAGACCCGGAAAAAGATCACCGAAGTCGAAGCCCAGTTCAACAAGGGTATCATCACCGAGGGTGAGCGGAAGAACAAGGTCATCGACTTGTGGACCGGCACGACGGACAAGATCGCCAAGGCGGTGTTCGCGAAGCTGGAAAACAACGACGGCCGCAAGGAACAGAACCCGGTTTACATCATGATGGATTCCGGTGCCCGTGGTAACAAGCAGCAGGTGCGTCAGCTCTGCGGCACCCGCGGCCTCATGGCCAAGCCGTCCGGCGAAATCATCGAGCGTCCGATTCTGTCGTCCTTCCGTGAAGGTCTGACCGTCTTGGAATACTTCATCTCAACCCATGGCGCCCGTAAGGGTCTCGCGGATACCGCACTGAAAACCGCCGATGCCGGTTATCTCACCCGTAAGCTTTGCGACGTGGCCATGGATGTGGTCATCGCCGACGAGGATTGCGGCACGCGTGATGGTATCTGGAAGAAGGCAATCTATGAGGGTGACGACGAAATGGTCGGCCTCAAGGAGCGCATCGTGGGCCGTTGCTCCAGCGACGACGTTTACAACCCGCTCAGCCCGACCGAACTGCTCATCGGTTCCGGTGATCTCATCACCGAGGAGATGGCCGACAAGGTCGTCGAGTCCGGTCTTGAGCGCGTCAAGGTCATGTCCCCGCTCACGTCGACCAGCCGCCACGGCATCGACGGCAAGAGCTATGGTATCAACCCGGCCACCAATCGCGTTGCGAAACGTGGCGACTCCGTCGGCATCATCGCCGCGCAGTCCATCGGTGAACCCGGCACGCAGCTCACCATGCGCACCTTCCACATCGGTGGTGTGGCGTCCGGCGGATTCAAGACCCCCGAGATCCGCGTCCGCGCGGCCGGCACACTCCGTTACAAAGGCCTGCGTCTCGTGCCGACGGCCGACGGTGCATCCATCGTGCTCAACAAAACCGGCACGATCACGATCATCGACGCCGAAGACCGTGAGATCGAAACCTACAACATCGTCGTAGGCTCGTATCTTCCGATCGCGGACGGTGCGCAGATCGATAAGGGCGCCGTGCTCGCGCAATGGGATCCTTACAACGTTCCCGTGCTGTCCGAAAAGGGTGGCACGCTCGTCTTCAAGGACATGATCCCCGGCGTCACGGTCAAACGTGAGCTCGACGAAGCCTCCGGTCGTATCGCGACCGTGGTGATCGAGCACAAAGAAGACCTCAACCCGCAGATTGAAGTCCGCGACGAGAAGAACAAGCCGCTCTCGGCTTACGGCATTCCGGTCGGCGCGCAGATCGCGGTGAACGAGGGCGACATCATCTCCCCCGGTGCCTTGCTCGCCAAGACCCCGCGTCAGGCGTCCAAGACGAAGGACATCACCGGCGGTCTGCCGCGGGTGGCGGAACTGTTCGAGGCACGTCGTCCGAAGGATGCCACCGCCATGGCGCGCATCGACGGTGTGGTTTCGTTCGAAGGCACTCTGCGCGGCAAGCGTCGCTTGGTGGTCAGCAACGAAGACACCTCGCAGGAGGAGGAACACCTCATCCCGCCCGGCAAGCACATCATCGTGCAACCCGGTGACGTCGTTCACAAGGGCCAGCACCTCACGGAAGGCTCCGCCGATCCGCACGAGATTCTGGAAATCCTCGGCCCGTCCGCGTTGTATGACTTCCTCATCGCGCAGGTCCAGGAGGTTTACCGTCTGCAGGGCGTGACGATTAACGACAAGCACATCGAAATCATCATCCGCCAGATGCTCCGCAAGGTCCGCATCACTGACACCGGTGACAGCGAATACTTCTGGGGTGAACAGGTGGACCGCGCGGCCTTCTTGGCCGACAACAAGCGGATCGAGGAAGCCGGTGGCAAACCTGCCGAAGCCGAACCGATTCTCTTGGGCATCACCAAGGCTTCCCTCGAAACCGAGTCGTTCATCTCGGCCGCCTCCTTCCAGGAGACGACCCGGGTGCTCACCGACGCTTCGACACTCGGCAAGGTCGACAACCTGCAAGGCTTCAAGGAAAACGTGATCATGGGTCACCTCATCCCCGCCGGCACTGGCCTGCCTTCCTTCAAGAAGCTCCGGATCAGCCTGCCGTTCGGCGACGAAGCTGCGGAAGAGGTTCCGGCTGGCGCCGCGAGCTAAACCACGCGGGCGATTTTTCGTCCCTCAAATTCAGCCGCCGACCGCAATGTCGGCGGCTTTTTTGTGGGCGCTGGGTATACCTGCAGGTTCCCGGTTGTGGGTCGCGGCCACGCCGAAGGATCGGATCGTCGTTCGTGCCGAAACTCGCAATCAGGAGTGGCGCAGCTACCGGGAGTGCTCTAGCAACCGCCGTATGGACGCGGCACTTGAAACGTTGATGCTGATCTTCTCGGCCGAAGAGGCCGTGGCAGTGCCTGATCGGGCTTTGTTTCTTGGGGCTTCCCCTCATCCAGACCTGTGCGTATGGCCACAGATCACGGGGTGGCAGCCGCTCAAACCGCTGGCCGCTGCTTGGGATAGCGCCGGCCTCCCGCGATCAGATAATCTTCCTGACGGGCGCTGGCCGCTGGTCTTGATTTTACCGGGAAAATCTCGGGATGAAACGTTGGCTTGGTTCGCGCTGGCGCGTGATCGGTTGGCGCCGGGGGGGCGAATCGCGGTCGCGATGCCGAACACCGCAGGGGCGGGGCGCTTCGAAAAGGAACTCGCAAGTGCCACCGGTTCCGTGGCCTCGTTGCAAAAACACAAATGCCGCGCGTTCCATGCCGTGGACGACGGCCAATGGGATGAAGGGCGTTTTAACCAGTGGCGGCAGTGGGCTTATCCCCGGCAGATTTCCGGCACGAGCTTTACGACCTGCGCGGGAATATTCAGCAGCGGACACGTTGATCCCGGTTCGCAGCTCCTCGCCAACCACCTCCCGAGTAACTTAAGCGGTGCTGTGGCGGATCTCGGAGCAGGGTGGGGCTTCCTGTCTGCGGTCGCAGTGGCGCGTTGCCCGCTGATCAAGCGAATCGATCTGTTTGAGGCCGATGCGCGTGCCCTCGCTTGTGCGCGCGAAAATCTTTTGTCCGAACGCTGCGAACTTGGGTTTCATTGGCACGATGTGACTCAGGGTGTCGCTGGGCCCTATGACGTCATTCTGATGAACCCACCGTTTCATACCGGCCAGGTTAAAGACGTCGACTTGGGTGCGGCCTTTCTTTCATGCGCCGTTGCGGCGCTACGTCGGGGAGGGAGGATATTTTTGGTGGCGAACCGGCAGCTCCCCTTTGAGGCGCTGCTTGATGCTCACGGCCTTAACTGGCGTCAGGTGGCGGAGGATCCAACCTATAAACTCCTCTTTGCTCGCAAGCGTTGAGCGATGTGATGTCTCGGAGGGCAGGCATCGTGTTCTCACAGGGGCAGTGGAGTCGCGGGTGTGGCCATCGATTAAATCACTGCATTTAGGACTTGTAACCCGGATGCGAATCACCGATCTCTTTAATCCCTCCCGCCAAAACCTCTATGTCGAGCCTAGCTCCATAGCGGTTATTCGCCCGGTCTTCGGACCGGGCGATTTTTTTTGCCCTCAGCCCAGCGTCGCGGTCGCGCGGAACACCGGGACACGCTAGAGTTTTGCCGCCTTCTCGCGACCGTTTTGGCCATCTGCTCGCGAAGCGGACAAAAGTCTTGCGCCGACCAGAACGGTTGTTTCTGCTCACCAACTCTCTTTGTCCGTCGCGTCCGGTGTAGCGTTGCACTGCACTGTTGGCGCTTTTTTCCGCAAAGCCGGTCCGCTGATGCCGAGTTTTGTGCTTCGCTATCTTTTTGCCAAAATGTGCTTGCCGCACGTTTGGCGCTTTGTCACTTTCCGCCTCTTTTCTCGAATTTTCATCCTCCGCATCCATGCCCACCATCAACCAACTCGTGCGTAAAGGTCGTCGCCTGATCAAGGCGAAGTCCAAGTCCCCCGCGCTTAACTCCAACCCGTTCCGTCGTGGAGTTTGCGTGCAAGTGATGACGCGCACGCCGAAGAAGCCGAACTCCGCGATCCGTAAGGTCGCGAAGGTCCGTCTTACCAACGGCACGGAAGTCATCTCCTATATCCCGGATGAGGGCCACAATCTGCAGGAGCACAGCATCGTGCTGGTGCGTGGTGGTCGCGTGAAGGATCTCCCGGGTGTTCGTTACCACATTGTTCGTGGCACCCTCGACGCCACCGGTGTCGAAAAGCGTCGTCGCAGTCGCTCCAAGTATGGGGTCAAGCGTCCGAAGGCCGCCAAAGCCAAGAAGTAATTTAACCCTCTTTTAATTCGCCATGTCACGCCGTCGCCGCGCCGTCAAACGTCAGACCATTCCTGACATCCGTTACAACAGCCCCCTCGTTGCCCATTTGGTCAATGTGGTCATGAAGGACGGTAAGAAGAATCTCGCCCAACGTATCGTTTACGGTGCGTTCGAGAAGGTTTCCGAGAAGCTCGAAAAGGGTGATCCGGTTGACCTCATGATCGGCGCGATGGAAAACGCGCGCCCTCGGCTCGAAGTTAAGAGCCGCCGCGTGGGTGGTGCGACTTATCAAGTGCCCGTGGAGATTTCCTACGAGCGTCAGGAGAGCATCGCGCTTCGTTGGATCGTGGGTGCGGCCAATGCCCGCAAAGGCATCACGATGAAGGACGCTTTGGCGAACGAGATCGTCGACGCCTACAACAACACCGGCGGCGTGGTGAAGAAGAAGGAAGACACGCATAAGATGGCCCAGTCGAACCGGGCCTTCGCTCACCTTCGTTGGTAAGGTTAGGTAAAGGAATCCATTTTCATGTCCTCTGTTGCTACAGTTAAGATCGTCACCGACCGCTCCCAAGCGGCTTCGGTCAATGCCAAGGAGCGTCCTTTTCCGCTCGAGTGGACCCGTAACATCGGGATCGCTGCGCACATTGACGCCGGTAAAACGACGACGACCGAACGCATTCTGTTTTACTCCGGCGCGGTCCATAAAATCGGCGAAGTCCACGAGGGCTCGACGGTGACCGACTGGATGGCCCAGGAAAAAGAGCGCGGTATTACGATCACGGCCGCCGCGATTTCCTGTGCGTGGGATGCCTCATGGGGGCCTTGGAATGGCATTAAGCAGCGGATCAATATCATCGACACCCCAGGGCACGTTGATTTTACCGCCGAAGTGGAGCGTTCGATGCGCGTCCTCGATGGGGCGGTCGCGGTGTTCTGCGCGGTTGCCGGTGTGCAGCCTCAGTCGGAGACCGTCTGGCGTCAGGCGAACAAATACGGCGTTCCCCGGATCGCGTTCGTCAACAAGATGGACCGTGTCGGTGCGAATTTTTTCCAAGCCGTCTCCGAAATGCGTGAGAAGCTTGGCGCGAACGCGCATCCGATTTTTATCCCGATCGGTGCCGAAGAGAACTTTAATGGTCTCATCGATCTGGTGCAGAACGTCGCTTACATTTTCAGCGACACCACCGATCCGCTTGGCCTCAAGCCGGTCACTTCCGAGATCCCGGAAGAATACAAAGAGCAGGCTCAAGAGTATCGGGAAAAGCTCATCGAAGCCGTTTCGGACTTCGACGATGCCCTCGCCGAAAAGTATTTGAACGGTGAGGAAATCACGGTCGACGAGCTGATGTTCGCCGTGCGCAAAGCCACGCTTTCGCTCGAGTTCACCGGTTGCATGCCTGGCTCCGCGTTCAAGAACAAGGGGGTGCAGCGCTTGCTCGACTGCGTCGTCAACTACCTTCCGAACCCGATCGATGTTCCCCCGATGAAAGGGCAGGACAGCGACGGCAACCCGGTTACGGCCAAAGCCGACGACCACGGCAAATTTGCCGGTCTCGCGTTCAAGTTGTGGACGGATCCCTTTGTTGGTAAGCTTGTGTTTGCCCGTGTCTACACCGGCAAGCTGGTTCGCGGCACCGCAGTCTACAATCCCCGCACTCGCCGTTCCGAGCGCGTTTCGCGTTTGGTGCTCATGCGCGCCATGGATCGTGACGAAATCGACGTGGCCTACTCGGGCGACATTTGTGCGGTTGTTGGCGTCAAGGATGTCGTCACCGGCGATACTTTCTGCGATGAGAGCTACGACATCCGTCTTGAACCGCCGTCCTTCCCGGAACCGGTTATCGCGATGTCGATCGAGCCGAACTCCAAGGCCGACCAAGAGAAGATGGGCACCGCGCTTCAACGTCTCGTGGCCGAAGATCCGACGCTCCGCGTTAAGACCGACGAAGAAACCGGTCAGACGATTCTCGCCGGCATGGGTGAGCTCCACCTGGAGATCATTATCGACCGCATGAAGCGTGAGTTCCGCGTTGAAGCAACCGTCGGCAAGCCGCAGATCGCTTACCGTGAAACCATCATGGCCGAAGCGGGTGGCGAAGGTAAGTTCGTCCGTCAGACCGGCGGTAAGGGCCAATACGGTCATGTCGTGGTCAAGATGTATCCCAATGAAAAGGGGAAGGGCATCGAGGTCCTTAACAAGATCGTGGGCGGCGTGATTCCCAAGGAGTTCATCAAGCCTTCCACGGACGGCATTATGGAAGCCTGTAACAACGGTGTTGTGGCCGGCTACCCGGTGGTCGACGTCAAGATCGAGATTGTTGACGGCTCGTTCCACCCGGTCGACTCCTCCGAGATCGCCTTTAAGATGGCCGGCATCTTCGCCTTCAAGGAGGCGATGAAATCCGCCAGCCCGATCCTCCTTGAGCCCATCATGGGCGTCGAAGTCACCACGCCGGAAGACTTCCAAGGCGACATCATGGGCGACATCAACCGTCGTCGTGGGCGCGTCAATGGCGTGGTCACCAAGGCGGGTGCGGCGATCGTTGATGCGCAGGTTCCGCTGGAAATGCTCTTCGGTTACGTCACCGACATTCGTTCGCTCTCCAAGGGCCGTGCGAGTGCGTCGATCACTCCCTCTCACTTCGAGCAGGTCCCGGCCTCCATTCTGGCCAAGATCGTCGAAACGTCCTCCAAGGCACCGGCCCGCACCTAAACCCTCGTTCTTTTTCCGCCATGAAAGGCCAACGCATTCGCATCAAACTCCAGGGCTTCGATTACCGCGTAATCGACCAGTCGGCTTTGGAGATCGTCGAGACCGCCAAGCGCTCCGGCGCCCGTGTCTCAGGTCCGGTTCCTTTGCCCACCCGCATCGAGAAGCTGACCGTCAACCGCTCGCCGCACGTCGACAAAAAGTCGATGGAGCAGTTCGAGTCCCGCACCCACAAGCGGTTGATCGATATCATCGAGCCTACCGCTCAGACGGTTGACGAGCTGAAGAAGCTCAACCTCCCGTCCGGCGTGGACATCACCATTAACGTCTAGGCCTCATCGCCCGGTCCCACCCAGTTTCAGCCATAACATAAGCGTCCCTCCGACGGCTTCCGTCGGAATCGCTAATGTAGGTCTAACCAAACGGAATTCTTCCACCTACCACTTAGCCCATGATCAGCACCATTATCGGTAAAAAGATCGGCATGACCCAAGTCTACGACGAGGCGAACAACCTCGTCCCCGTGACTGTGGTCGAAGCCGGTCCCTGTCCGGTCGTCCAAATCAAGACGACCGAAACCGACGGCTACCATGCCGTCCAGCTCGGCTACTCGGCCAAGAAGCCGAAGAACAGCTCCAAAGCCGAGCTCAACCACGCCAAGAAGGCGGGTCTCGAAACCGCGCCTCGCATCTTGGACGAAGTCCGCTACACCACGGCGCCCGACGCCAAAGTGGGTGACATCGTTACGGTCGAGGCTTTCAAAGCCGGCCAGATCATCGACGTCATCGGCGTCACCAAGGGCAAAGGCTTCGCCGGCGTCGTGAAGCGCTTCCGGGTAGCCGGTGGCCCGGCCACGCACGGTTCGATGTTCCACCGCCGCATCGGTTCGATCGGCATGCGCCAGACTCCTGGCCGCGTGTTCAAAAACCAAAAGATGCCCGGGCACATGGGCAGCCAACGTCGCACGGTGCAAAACCTCATCGTCGTCAAAGTCATCGCCGAAAAAAATCTCCTGCTCATCCGCGGTGCCGTTCCTGGCGCCAACGGTGACAACGTCGTCGTCCGCACGGCCCTCAAGGGCCAGAAGAACGCCGCCTAATCCAAAGGAACCCTATTATGAAACTTACAGTTTTTAGTTCCGATGGCACCAGCAGCCGCGAAGAAGACTTCGCTGGTTTGCCGGTCTTCGAAGGCGACAAAGGCCTTCAAGCGGTCAAGGAAGTGATCGTTGCCATCAACGCCAACCGTCGTCAAGGCACGCACTCCACCAAGACCCGCGGCGAAGTCAGCGGCGGTGGTAAAAAGCCCTGGCGCCAAAAGGGCACCGGTCGTGCTCGCGCCGGTTCCAACCGCTCTCCGATCTGGGTTGGGGGTGGTGTGGTCTTCGGTCCGAAGCCCCGCGATTACTCCAAGAAGATCAATAGCAAGGTGAAGGCGCTCGCGTTTTCCCGTCAGCTGTTTGATCGCGCCAGCGCCGGCGAGATCGCCGTGATCGAAGACTTTATCGTCAACCCGGTGAAGACCAAGGTCGCCCAAGAAATCGTCAACCGCGTCGCCCCGGAAGGTCGCGTGTTGTTGGTCGACGCCCGTTTCTCGGACGCCGCCGCTCTCGCGATGCGCAACATCGAGCGCATCGCCTTCCAGGAAGCCAACGAGCTCAACACCCTCGACCTTGCGCAATACCGCAAGATCGTGGTCAGCGCCAAAGCCCTCGAGCAGATCATCGCTCGTCTCAACGGAGGTAATAACTGATGAATGCCGATAAAGTGCTTAAACTCGTCCGCTTGACGGAAAAGGCCAGCGCCCAATCCGCCGAGCTCGGCCAATACACCTTCGAGGTGTTTCCCCGCGCCAACAAAGCCGCCATCGCTGAAGCCGTCGAAAAGACGTTCAAGGTATCGGTCAAGCGCGTTAACGTGCAGAACTACCTCGGCAAAGCGAAGCGCAGCCGCACCGGCCGCCCGAGCAAAACCTCCGACTTCAAGAAGGCCATCGTGACGCTGAAAGCCGGCGACAAGATCGAGCTCGTCTGAGCCGCGCCAATCACCACGGAGTAACCTACCCATGGCTATCAAACATTCCCGTCCTCTCACGCCGTCGCAGCGCTTCACCTCGCTGAACCGCACCGAAGGTCTTTCGACGAAGCGTCCCGAAAAGAAGCTCACCGAGCCCAAGCCGAAGACCGGCGGTCGCAACATGTATGGCCGCATCACCTCGCGTCGTCGCGGTGGTGGCCACAAGCAGTTGTATCGCATCATCGACTTCAAGCGCGCCGACAAGCTCGATCAGGTCGCGACCGTCATCGCCCTCGAATACGATCCGAATCGCTCCGCCCACTTGGCGTTGGTGCAATACCCGGACAACGAAAAGCGCTACATCATCGCCGCCGAAGGCCAGAAGGTGGGCGACACCCTGGTCACTTCCGACAAGGCCTCGTTGAACGACTTCGTCACCGGTAACAATTACCCGCTCTCGATCATCCCGCCTTCCACGCACATCCACTGCGTCGAGTTGCTCCCCGGTCGCGGTGCGCAGATGGCCCGTTCTGCCGGCTCCTACGTTATCCTCGTGGGTAACGAAGGCGGCTTCTCGCAGATCAAATTGCCCTCCGGCGAAGTTCGCCTCTTGAACCCGAAATGTCGCGCCACCATCGGTGACGTCGGCAACGGTGATCACGGCAAACAATCGCTCGGCAAGGCCGGTCGCAATCGCTGGCTCGGCAAGCGCCCCCGCGTTCGCGGTATGGTGATGAACCCGGTCGATCACCCCAACGGCGGTGGTAACGGTAAGTCCAAGGGCGGTGGCGGTCGCCAGCAGCTTATGTCCCCTTGGGGCCAGCTCGCGAAGGGCTTCCCGACCCGCAAGCGTTCGAAAGCTTCGAACAGCATGATCCTCGTTCGCCACAACGGCCGGAAGCCGCGCGGCAAGAAGTAATCCTGATCCTCTTACCACATGGCCCGTTCCATCAAAAAAGGTTTCTACGTCGACTACCACCTGCTCGAGAAAATCGAGAAGGCCAACGCGTCCGGCGGCGCCAAGAAACCCATCCAAACCTGGTCGCGTCGCTCGACCATCACGCCCGAGTTCGTCGGCATCACGTTCAGTGTCCACAACGGCAAGTCTTTCACGCCGGTTTACGTCACCGAGAACATGGTCGGCCACAAGCTCGGCGAGTTCTCCGCTACCCGCACCTTCAAGGCGCACGGTGGCATGACCCGCAAGGACTAAGCGTCCCGCGTTCTTTCCCATGCTTCGTCGTCGACTCATCGCTGCCTTGGCCCTCGGGGCCATCGTGTGCTCCGCCTCTGCGGAAAGCGCGATCGCAGCCGCTCGCCGCACCGCGAGCGTGAGTTCGACCACCGTGTCCGCCATCCAACCTGCCGACGCCGCCGACATTATCCTGCTTTCGAGCGGATCTGCCGCTGGCTTTCGCCAGGGGATGGTGTGCCTGGTAAGCCGGGGAACCTCGCCGATTGCCGAACTCGTGCTGGTCGACCTGCGCGCCCACTCGGCCGCGGGTCTCATCACGGCACTCGCCGCTCGCGAGCAAATCCGTCCCGGCGACACCGTCGCTGTTAAGCTTCAAACCAACTAATCGTCCGTCATTAAAACTCAAAAGGGCAGGGGACCGCACGCTGCGGCTCTACTGTCGCCCCGTTCAGGGGAATCCTCACCATCATGGAAGTCCAAGCCCTCACCCGCAACGCGCACATGTCGCCGATGAAAATCCGCGAAGTCGCCCGCACCATCCAAGGCCGCAAGGTCTCGGAGGCCGTCGGTCTGCTCTCGATCATCCCGCGCAAGTCCGCCGCATTGCTCTCGAAGACCCTCAAGAGCGCCATCGCCAACGCCGAGAACAACAACAACGTCTCGGCCGACGATCTCATCGTTAAGAAGGCCCTGATCGAACAAGGCCCCGTCCTCAAGCGCTTCAAGGCAGGAGCCCGTGGTTCCGCCATGCCCCGCCGCAAGAAGATGTCTCACATCCGGATCGTCCTGTCGGACGGCGCTAACAGCTAATTTTATTCGTCATGGGCCAAAAGACTAATCCCGTCGGCTTCCGTCTCGCCGTTCGCCGCAACTGGCAATCTCGCTGGTTTGCCACCAAGAAAGACTTCGCGACGCTCCTCCACGAGGACCAGATCATCCGCACCAAGCTGATGGAGAAGCTGAAACAAGCTTCCGTGCCGCGTATCTTCATCGAGCGCGCCTCGAACCGTGTTCGCGTCAAGATCTACACCGCCCGTCCCGGCATCGTCATCGGTCGCAAGGGCCAGGAAATCGAGAAGATCAAAGAAGAGCTCTCGAAACTCACCGGCAAAGACATCCTTCTCGACATTCAAGAGGTCAAGAAGCCTGAAATCGAAGCGCAGCTCGTCGCGGAAAACGTGGCGTTGCAGCTCGAGCGTCGCATGGCCTTCCGCCGCGCGATGAAGAAGACGATCGAGATCGCCATGGCGCTCGGCGCCGAGGGCATCCGTATCCAGTGCTCGGGTCGCCTCGGCGGTTCCGATATCGCTCGCCGCGAATGGCAGCGCAAGGGCCGCGTGCCCTTGCACACCCTCCGCGAGAACATCGACTACGGCTTTGCCGAAGCGAACACCCTTCAAGGCAAGATCGGCGTGAAGTGCTGGATCTGCAAAAAGGAAGAAGACAACTCCTAACCCGAGTCGCTCCTCCATAACCTTTAAATAGGAGATACCACCATGGCTCTCGCACCCGCTCGCACCAAATACCGCAAAGTCCAAAAGGGCTCCCGCGCCGGCAACGCCAAGCGCGGCAACACGCTCGCCTTCGGCGATTTCGGCCTCCAGTCGCTTGATCGTGGCCCGATGACCGGCCGTCAGATCGAAGCCGCTCGCGTGACGATCAATCGTCACCTCAAGCGCAAAGGCAAACTTTGGATCCGCGTCTTCCCGCACAAGCCCGTTACCAAGAAGCCCGCCGAAGTGCGAATGGGCTCTGGTAAAGGCTCCGTCGAATTCTACGTCGCGCAGATCAAGCCGGGCGCGATGCTCTTCGAACTCGGCGGCGTGCCCGCCACCCTCGCCAAGGAAGCGTTCCGCCTCGCCGATGCCAAGCTGCCCTTCAAGTGTCGCTTCATCACTCGCGAAGATCACTCCGCTTAACCCTCCGTCCTTAAATAACATGAAAGCCAAGGAAATCCGCGACCTATCCGCGGCGGAGATTCAAACGAAGATCCGCTCCACCCGCGACCAATTGCTCCAGCTCCGTCTGCGCAAGCACACGGGTCAGGTCGAAAAGACCCACGAACTGCACGCCCTCCGCAAGGACATCGCGCGTCTCGAAACCATCCTCAACCAAAAGCAGCGCGCCGCCTGAGGCCGCGCCATCTCAAACCGCCATGTCCACCGAGACCCGTAACAAGCGCAAGGCCCTCATCGGCAACGTCACCAGCCGCTCTGGCGACAAGTCCGTCAAGGTCACCGTCCCCTTCAAAGTGCCGCATCCGCGTTACAAGAAGGTGATCAATCGTAAGACCACCCTCCACGTTCACGACGAGAAGAACGAGACCCATGTCGGCGATACCGTCGAGGTCATGGAGACTCGCCCGATCAGCAAGCTCAAGCGCTGGCGCATCGTTCGCGTGATCGAGCTTTCGGCTGACGTCGAACTCGAGGCTCACAAGCATGAGGTCGCCGCTGCGGAAGCCCCGGCTGCCACGGAGTAAACCCACTCGCTCAACTTTTAATCCAGGAGGTTCGCCATGATCCAACTCCGTTCCGTCATTCACATCGCCGACAACACCGGCGCCCGCAAAGCCCACATGATCTCCAAAAAGGGAGCTGGGCGCGAAATTGCCGGCGTAGGTG
The DNA here is from genome assembly GCA_963974355.1 of uncultured Opitutaceae bacterium. Taxonomy (GTDB): domain Bacteria; phylum Verrucomicrobiota; class Verrucomicrobiia; order Opitutales; family Opitutaceae; genus Actomonas. The sequence continues at coordinate 18,615 of CAXBDS010000018.1, read as the reverse complement.
ATATCGTCACCATCAACATCAAAGACAGCTCGACCGACGCCTCCGTTAAAAAGGGCGAAGTTGCCAAGGCCGTCGTCGTCCGCACGAAGGCCCCGATCCGTCGTTCCGACGGCAGCTACCTGCGCTTTGATTCCAACGCCGTCGTCATCATCAACGCTGACGGTAATCCCAAGGGCACCCGTATCTTCGGTCCGGTCGCCCGCGAACTGCGCGCGAAGAACTTCATGAAGATCATCTCGCTCGCTCCTGAGGTCCTCTGAAATGAAATCGTTCCACATCAAACGCGGCGAAGAAGTCGTCGTCATCGCCGGTGCCCACAAAGGCAAGTCCGGTAAAGTCCTTGAACTGCTCTCCAAGAAGTCCCGCGCCCGTGTCGAAGGCGTGGGCATGATGAAGAAGCACGTCAAGAAATCGGAAGAGAACCCGAACGGCGCGATCGTCGAACGTGAAGGTTCCATCCACATGTCCAACCTCATGCTGAAGTCGCGCTTCGATGCGTCGACCAAGCGTGCCAAGGCCACCGCTTAAAACGCCCGCGGGTCAGTTTCGCAAATTCCGCCAGTAATCGCTTGCCAAGCGATCCCGCGGACTGCGTTACTGACCCTCTTTTCTCTTCATCCGTATCCACTCATATACCGTCACCGGGTCGGAAATCCGGGACAATCAGCCATGAGCTCCTCCTACACACCCGTCCTCAAACAACGTTATAACGACGTTGTCATTCCCGCGCTCAAAAAGAGCCGCGGTTACGCCAACCCGCACCAAGTGCCGACGTTGGTCAAAATCACGCTGAACTCCGGCGTGAAATCCGATGCCGACAAGAACCAGCTCGCCGATGTCGCTCGCGACCTCGGTTTGATCGCCGGTCAAAAGCCTGTCTTCGCCAAGGCGAAAAAGTCGGTTGCGAATTTCAAGCTGCGCCAAGGCCAAGTGGTCGGCGTCCACGTGACCCTGCGGGGCGACACGATGTGGGAATTCCTTTGCCGTCTGCTCGCCGTCGCGCTGCCGACCATCCGCGACTTCCGCGGCGTGCCGATGCGCCTCGATGGTCAGGGCAACTACACCCTCGGTATCAACGATTTTACGATCTTCCCGGAAATTGCCGTGGAAAATGTGAAGAAGAACATGGGCATGGACATCACGTTTGTGACCAGCGCTTCCAACGACGACGAAGGTCGCGAGCTGTTGAGCCTCCTCGGCATGCCTTACCGTCGCCCTGAGCCCGTCGCCGCGACCGCAGCCTAATCCTTTTCGTTAAACGTCATGCCCAAGACCTCCGCCATCAATCGTAACGAGAAGCGCAAGAAGCTCGCCACCAAGTTTGCCGCCAAGCGCGCCGAGCTGAAGGCCATGCTCTTGAACCCGGAAACCCCGGACGAAGAGTTTTACGCCGCGCAGAAGAAGCTCCAGAAGCTGCCTCGTAATTCCTCCGCGGTGCGCATCAAGAACCGCTGCTCCCTGAGCGGCCGTCCGCGCGCCTTCATTCGCAAATACGGCGTCTCCCGTATCACGTTCCGTGAACTCGCCCTTTCCGGCAAGATTCCCGGCATCATTAAATCTTCCTGGTAATCACTTTGGCCGTTCGGGGGTTATGTCTCGCAAATGCGAGATCGGATATGACCCGACCGGCAAATAACTAACATCCATCAGTAATGAACGATCCCATTGCAGATTTCCTGACCCGCCTGCGCAACGCCAGCCGCGCGCGTCTCGAACAGTGCGTCATCCCGCACTCCAAGCTCAAGGCCAGCATGGCCAAGATTCTGAAGTCGGAAGGCTTCATCACCGAGTTCACGGCCGGAACCGATAAGCTCAACCACCCGACGATCGTCGTGACGTTGAAGTATATCGACGGCGTGCCGGCTCTCTCCGGTTTGAAGCGCGTCTCGACCCCCGGTCGTCGCCTTTACTTCGGCTACACCGAAATTCCCCGCGTCCTCAACGGACTCGGTATCAGCATTCTTTCGACCTCCCGCGGGTTGATGAAGGACCAGGATTGCCGCCGCAACAAAGCGGGCGGCGAGCTGCTCTGCAACATTTGGTAAAGGACGCCCACCATGAGCCGCATCGGTAAACAACCCGTTCCCATTCCCGCCAAGGTCAAGGTCGCGATCGACGGAACCACCGTCTCGGTCGAAGGCCCCAAGGGCAAGATGTCCCGTTCCTTCGCCAACGTCGTTGAGATCAAGCAGATCGATAACGAAATCCAAGTTTCGCCCCTGAGCGATGCCCGATTCTCCCGCGCCATGTTTGGCACCGCCCGCTCCATCATCGCGGGTATGGTCAAAGGTGTGAACGAGGGGTTCTCGAAGGATCTCGAGATTCAGGGTGTCGGCTTCAAGGCCGCCCTGAAAGGCGACAAGCTCGACCTGAACTTGGGTTACTCCCACCAGATCAACTACAGCATCCCCGCTGGCATCAAGGTTACGGTCGCCGACCAAACCAAGGTGAAGATTGAGGGGGTCGATAAACAACTCGTCGGCGAAGTCGCCGCGAGCATCCGCTCCTTCTACCCGCCGGAACCCTACAAGGGCAAAGGTGTGCGTTATGCCGGTGAGCGTGTCCGCCGCAAAGAAGGCAAAACCGTCGCCTAACGTTTCTATAAATCCTTTTCCGGGAAACCATACCCATGAATACAGTTCGCAAAGCCAACCTGCTCCAAAAGCGCAAGTGGCGTATCCGCAAGAAGGTCAACGGCACTGCCGCTCGCCCTCGTCTCAGCGTCAAGTTCACGACCAAGCACATCTACGCGCAGGCGGTGGACGATGCCGCCGGTTCGACGCTGGTGTTCCTCTCGAGCCTCGACGCCGAACTGCGCAAGCAGAAGCTCGCCGCCAACGTCGAGAGCGCCAAAGTTCTCGCCGCTGCCTTTGTCTCCAAGGCCAAGGAAGCCGGTATCTCCTCCGTGGTGTTCGATCGCAATGGCGCTCCTTACCACGGCAAAGTAAAGGTCTTCGCCGAAGCCGCGCGCGAGGCTGGTCTGCAATTCTAATCACCTCATGAGCTCAGCCAATTTCTCTGGTGGCGGACAACGCCGCGACAACAACGGCCCCGGTGGTCGCCGTAACGACCGCCGCAAAGACCCAGCCCCTTCCGATGGTCCGGAACTGCTTGAAAAGGTCGTTTTCATCAACCGTTGCTCCAAGGTCGTTAAGGGCGGTCGTCGCTTCAGCTTTTCGGCGCTCGTCGTCGTGGGTGACCGCGAAGGCAAGGTTGGCGTCGGTATCGGCAAAGCCAACGCGGTGCCGGATTCCATTCGCAAAGGCACCGAACAGGCTCGTAAGCACATGGTGACCGTGAAGCTCAAAAACGACACGATCCCTCATGAGAGCTTCGGCGTTTTCGACGGTGGCAAGGTCCTGCTTCGTCCGGCCACCCCCGGCACGGGGTTGATCGCGGGTGGGGCGGTTCGCGCCGTCCTCGAGGCGGCTGGCGTCAAGAACGTGCTCACCAAGTCGCTCGGTTCCAGCAACCACACCGCGGTGGTTAACGCCACGCTCTCGGCACTGCGCCAACTTCGCACGGCGGAGGATTTCAAAGCCTCTCGCGCCGAGGTTGCCGTCGCCTAACAGCGACTTGTTTCTTATCTCTCTTTAATAATCCGAGTCTCGGGTCTCCGGTTGGACACTCGGGGCGCCCCAAATCAGGAATCCTATGAAACTCCACGAACTTAAGAACGTTGCTGGTGCCGTGCACCGCAAAAAGCGCGTTGGTTGCGGCGAAGGCGGCGGCCACGGTAAAACCTCCGGTCGCGGCGGCAAGGGCCAGACGGCTCGCTCCGGTGGCAGCATCCGCCCTGGTTTTGAAGGTGGCCAGATGCCCCTCTACCGTAAGCTCCCTCATCGCGGTTTTAACCAAGCGGCTTTCCGCACCGAGCCGGTGATCGTAAACTTGGGTGACTTGTCCCGCCTTGATGAGTCTGTCACCGAAGTGAACGCGCAGGTGTTGGCCGATGCCGGCCTGATTCGCCAAGACGAGCCTACCATCAAGGTTTTGGGCGATGGCGAACTGACCCGCAGCCTCAAGGTGACGGCCGCCAAGTTCTCCGCCTCCGCCAAAGCCAAGATCGAAAAGGCCGGCGGTGAAGCCATCGTGGCCTAACTCGTTCGCGGCAAAACCCTATGGTTTGGAATGTTCAGGAGCGGTCGACCCTCGGTCCCCGCTCCTAACTTTTGGCTCCGGCTACGACTTTTCCCACACTCCCTGATCCCACCGTGCTCTCCGCTTTTACGAATTCGCTGAAGATCCCCGAATTGCGCCAACGTATTTTTTACACGTTGTCCCTGCTGTTCGTCGCTCGCGTCGCCGCCATCGTGCCGTTGCCGGGTCTTGATCCTTCTCCCTTGGCTAAGTTTTTTGTCGATCAAACGGCGAATGGAGATGGAGCACTGGTTGGGCTCTACAACATGTTCACGGGCGGTGCGCTCGTGAAGGGGGCGATCGGCGCTTTAGGCATCATGCCTTATATCAGCGCCTCGATCATCTTCCAGCTGATGACGGCCGTGGTGCCATTCCTCAGCCGCCTCCAGCAGGAAGGTGACGTCGGCCGTCAAAAGATCACTCAATACACGCGATACGCGACGGTGTTGATCTGTTTGGTCCAAGGCACGCTGCTCATCTTGGCGTTGGAGAATCCCGCCCGGCTCTTTTCCGGTTACGACGTAAACACCTACGGTGAAATCGTGGTGGTCGGGAAGGGCATCTTCCTCGTGACATCGGTCATCATCATGACGGCTGCCACGATGCTGTTGATGTGGCTCGGTGAACAGATCACGCAGCGCGGTATCGGCAACGGTGTGTCGCTTTTGATCACGATCGGTATTTTGGCCGATATTCCAGGCGCGGCCCAAGCGACCTATCGTCTCTTCTTTGCGCCCATCGGTGTGCAGACGCTCGGCCTGCCCGAGGGTATTGTGATGCTGACGCTGTTCGTGCTCGTGACGATGGGCATCGTGATGGTCGTGCAAGGGCAGCGGAAGATTCCGGTGCAATACGCCAAGCGCGTGGTGGGGAACAAGGTCATGGGTGGCCAGAGCTCCTTCCTCCCGCTGAAGGTCAACTACTCGGGCGTGATGCCGGTGATCTTCGCCAGCGCTATCTTGCTCTTCCCGCAGCAGATTTTTTCGCAGATCGGTGCCGCCTTCAACTTGGCGTTCCTGGTTGAATTCGCGAACAACCTGCTTCGCGGACACTGGGTTTACTACGCGGGTTACACCGTCCTGATCCTGTTCTTTAGCTACTTCTGGGTGTCGGTGATGTTTAAGCCGATTCAGATTGCCGACGATCTGAAGAAGTATGGTGGCTATATCCCCGGGGTTCGCCCCGGTGAGCCCACCGCTCGCTTCCTCGACTTTATCATGACCCGGCTGACGTTGGCCGGCGCGATCTTCCTCACGATCATCGCGGTGATGCCTGACGTTTTGCTCTTCGAATTGAAGGTGCCGCAACGCATCGCAATCTTCTTTGGCGGCACCGGCATGTTGATCACGGTGGGTGTGGTCCTCGACACCATGCGTCAAATCGAGACCTTCCTCCTGCAGCGTCACTACGACGGCTTCCTGCGGAAGGGGCGGGTGCGTTCCCGTAGCGCCGCGGTGTCCAAAACGTCCGGCTCAGGCGACGCCGCCAGCGAAGCCGCCGTCAAGAAACTCGTGGCCTTTATGGTGGGGATGCTGCTCCTCGGTCTTGCGATTTGGCTCTGGCGCCAATTCGGGGGAGTGAAATAAGCCTTTACTTTGGTCGAGTCGCCCACCAGTTTGGCCGACTTTTCCCTTTGCAGCCTCGCTGCGAAGGGTCGGTATTTGGTCCTTGGTCCTGCGAACCCCGTGTTCGCCTCTTGGTCCCGTTCTTTGAATATTGAGCACGTCTCTCCTGTCGAAATGCTTCGGCAAGAGATCACCCGTCGCAGCCAACTCGGCCAACAAGCCGAAGCTGCGCTCCGCCGTGGGGAAGCCCCGGCGGATGCCATCACAATCGCCGTTCTCCGGCGATGGTTTTGGGCGAGTCGACCTGATGCGGGTTTTATCCTGAGCGATTTCCCGGCTACGCTGCTCCAAGCACAAGTATTCGATGAATGGATCGAGGCCCGAAATACAACGCTTTCGGCGGTCATGGTGACCGCTGCGGCCGCGCCCGATCTCGTCGACTACTATCGCACCTTCGGGATTCCTCTCATTGAGGTCCCCGAACTCGCTGCCGCCTGATGTCCATTCCGATTAAATCGACCGAAGCCATCACTGCGATGCGCGAATCCTGTGCGATCGCTGCCACCGTGCTGTATCAACTCCGTGAGTTGGTTCAGCCCGGTATCACGACCTACGACTTGGACCAAGCGGGCAAGGAATTCATTGCCCGTCTCGGCGCGAAAAGCGCTTGCTACGGTTATCGACCGTCCGGCCATCAGGCCTATCCTGCCTACACCTGCCTCTCAGTTAACGAAGAGGTGGTCCACGGTATCGGCACCCTCCGCCGCGTATTGAAAGATGGAGACATCGTTTCGCTCGATGTCGTGGTTTCCTACCGCGGCTATATCGGCGACAACGCGCTGACCGTCCCGGTTGGCCCGATTCATCCCGCGAAGCAGAAGCTGCTGGATGTCACCGAAGAGGCCCTTCGCCTCGGTATCGCGCAGGCCCGTCCGGGGCACCGCATCGGAGATATCTCGCACACCGTCCAGGCTTATGTCGAGAAGCACGGATTTAGCGTCGTTCGCGACATGGTTGGCCATGGAGTCGGGACTTCGATGCACGAAGAACCGCAGATCCCCAACTTCGGAAAAAAAGGTCGGGGAGACGTAATCAAGCCAGGTATGACACTGGCGATCGAACCCATGGTTAACGTCGGAACGCACCGGATTAAATCGCTGCGCGACGGCTGGACCATCGTGACGGTCGACGGTTCATCCTCCGCCCATTTTGAGCACACTGTGCTCACCACCGAGCAAGCGCCGGAGATTCTCACGATTCCCCGCCTCGACTCTGTTTCGACCGTGCATGCCACCGCCCCCCGGTCAGCCACCGCCTAGTTTTCCTTCTATTTTTCAACCAATAATCAGTCTCCTCTAACCCTCGTCTCACATGCCTCGTATCCTTGGTGTTGATATTCCCGCGAAGAAGAAAGTCGCGTATTCCTTCCGTTACATCTACGGCATCGGTCCGCAACGCGCCGATCAAATCGTCGCCGAAGCCGGGCTTAACCCCGACATGCGCGCCGACGACCTTACTGAAGAGCAGCTCGCGCAAGTGCTGCAAATCATTACCGAACACAAGTGGGTGGTGGAGGGTGACCTTCGCCGTGAAATCACGGGCAACCTGAAGCGCCTCCAAGCGATTCAATGCTACCGTGGTATCCGTCACCGCCGTGGTCTGCCGGTGCGCGGTCAGCGCTCCAGCACCAACGCCCGCACCCGCAAGGGCTCCCGTCGCACCGTCGGTGTGGCCAAAGCCGCCAAATAATTTAACGTCATGGCCGAAGAAAAATCCGATTCGAAAAAAGAAAAGCCCGTCGCCGCTGCTGCCGCCCCTGAAGAAGTGGCCGTGGAGCAAAAGCCGGCTGAGACCGTCGGCGGCGTTGCCCGCCAGCCGACCGCCGAGGAACTTCTCAAAGAGGAGCTGGGCACAATCAAGATCCGCAAAGCCAAGGGTTCGAAGAACGTCTCCTCCGGTGTGGCGAATGTGCTCGCCTCCTTCAACAACACGATCGTTTCGATCACCGACCTCAAGGGCCAGGTCATCTCGTGGTCCAGCGCCGGCAAGTGCCACTTCCGCGGTTCGCGTAAGTCCACCGCCTATGCCGCGCAGATGGTCGCGCAAGATGCGGCCCGCACGGCGATGTCACACGGCCTGAAGGACGTCGTGATCAAGCTCAGTGGTCCTGGTCTCGGCCGCGACAGCGCCGTCCGCGCGTTGCAAGCCATCGGTCTTGAGATCACCTCGATCATCGACGTCACCCCGGTGCCGCACAACGGCTGCCGTCCTCCCAAGCGCCGCCGCGTCTAATTCGCCGGTTCTCCACCTTTCCATTTTTTAAAGAACACCCTCCATGGCTCGTTACATTGGACCCACCACCCGCCTCAGCCGCCGCTTTCAGCAGCCGTTGTTTGGCGCCACCAAGGCCTACGAAAAACGTCCGTATCCGCCCGGCCAACACGGCCCACGTCTGCGTCGCAAGCTCTCCGAATACGCCATCGGCCTGAACGAGAAGCAGAAGTTGCGCTACGTCTACGGTCTGCTTGAACGTCAGTTCCGTCGCACCTTTGAACAGGCCAAGCGCGAGCGTGGCGTCACCGGTGACCGCTTCTTGCAGCTTCTTGAGACCCGCCTCGACAGTGTGGTTTACCTGCTGGGCTTCGCCAAGACCCGCGCGGCGGCTCGTCAGCTGGTCAACCACGGTCACGTGCGGGTTGGCGGCCATAAGGTCGACATCGCCAGCTTCGTCGTGTTGCCCGGTGCCGAGATCGAGATCAAGGACACGCCGACCTCCCGCCAGATCGCCACGCGCAATTTGGAAGAGAACCGCGCTCGCAATGTTCCGGATTGGCTGACGCTCAACGCCGAGACCTATAAGGGCGTGATGAACCGTCTGCCGAACCGCGATGAGATGACGCAAGACATCAACGAGCAGTTGATCGTTGAGTTCTACTCCCGCTTCTAAACGAGCGTTGCTCGTTTGTTTGCGTCCCAAGTCTAAGCTGCCGCGATTTCGCCGCTCTCTTACACTGCAACTTCTCCTTTAATCTCTTATTCTCATGCCCATTCGCCTCGGTAAGTTCGAACTGCCCAATAAACTCACGAAGGTGGAAGAAGGTGCCACCCCCACCTACGCCAAGTTCATCGCTGAGCCTTTCGAGGCCGGCTACGGTCATACCATCGGCAACTCCCTGCGTCGCGTTCTTCTCAGCTCGATCGAAGGTGCCGCCATCGCATCCATCAAGATCGAGGGTGTTAACCACGAGTTCCAGAGCATCGAAGGTGTAGTCGAAGACGTCACCGACATCGTGCTCAACCTGAAGAAGATCCTCATCGTTTCGACCAAGCGTGAATCGGTGCTGCTCTCCATTAAGGTGAACCGAGAGGGCCCCGTGACCGCGGCCGACATCCAGGCCGATTCCAACATCACGATCGTCAACCCCGACCAAGTCATCTGCACGCTCGACAAGGCGCGTCCGTTTGAGGCCGAAGTCGAGATCAAGACGGGCCGCGGCTATTGCCCCGGCGTGGCGAACAAGAAGGAAGAGCAGGCTATCGGTGTCATTCCGATCGACTCGCTCTTCTCCCCGGTTCGTCTCGTCAAGTATGCGGTGGAAAACACCCGCGTCGGTCAGATCACCGATTACGACAAGCTCATCCTCGAAGTCTGGACCGACGGTCGCGTCAATCCGGACGATGCCCTCAAGCAAGCCGCCTCGATCCTCAAGCATCACCTCGATGTCTTCGATCGCGTGTCGGACGAGGCTTTCGAATTCGACAGCCAGCAGAGCGAAGTCAGCGAAGAGCAGAACAAGCTCCGCAAGCTCCTCAACATGTCGGTCAACGAGATCGAACTATCGGTGCGTGCCGCCAACTGCCTGAACAACGCGAACATCACCACGGTCGGCGAACTCGCCATGAAGACCGAGCAGGAGATGCTCAAGTATCGCAACTTCGGCAAAAAGTCCCTCAACGAGATCAAGGACAAGCTCGAGCAGCTCGGCCTGTCCCTCGGCATGAAGTTCGACGAGCGTCTGCTCGACACCAAGAAAGATATCTAAGCTGGCGGGCTTCGGCTCACCAGGGCGCCTCATCCTCCCAGCGAGGGTGGGGCGCTTTCCTCCCATGGGCGTTCGCGCCGCCGTTTTGCTCCACGCTGCGAAACGGTAGCCGATCGGACGCCTCAACCTAAAAAAGAAAGACTACAATGCGTCATCAACAACACCGTTACTCTCTCGGCGTCACCAAGGAGCATCGCGCCGCGATGCTTTCCAACATGTCCGCCTCGCTCATCACGCACGGTCGTATCCAAACGACCCTGACGAAGGCCAAGGCGCTGCGCCCCTTCATCGAGAAGATCATCACGAAGGCCAAGAAGGCCTCCGCGGCGACCGACAAGAAGGACAAGCTGCACCTCCGCCGCCTCGCTGGTAAGGACTTGCGCGACAACACCGCGCTCGATCTTCTCTTCACCGAGAAGGCTGCCGAGTTTGCCAACCGCCCGGGGGGCTACACCCGTATTTACAAGCTGGGCGCCCGCGGGGGCGACGCGGCTGAGATGGCGCTCATCGAGCTCATCAAGGCCGATGATCCCGGCTACAAGAAGTCCAAGCGTAAGCCGGGGGCCGCCAAGGCCAAGCCCGTTGCCAAGAAGGCTGAAGCCGAAGTCGTCGCGGATGCGCCGGCCGCCACGGAAGTCGTGGAAGAAGAGAAGAAAGCGGAGTAATCCATCTCTCGACTTTCCTTGGGTAAGTTTTCAGCGCCGCGCCCCTAGGGGTCGGCGCTTTTTTTTGCACGGACGCGACGGCCAAGTCGGGCGCGCTGAACCTTGTCGAAGCGGGCGGCAAGGGGGCTGTCGCAGGACAGCATCGGTGGATCGTGGGCTTCGCGGAAAACCGCGGCGCCTGGCCCGACTTTATGAAGCATCTGCCTTCGCGCTTCCGCTTTTCGTCTGGCTCCTGCAACGTGATGGCTGTGTCGGATCTCACCTTCCTCGCTGTTGGTTACTGCCTGATCGTTGCGACGTTATTTTTCGCGTTGTGGATGTATTATGACCGGAGGGATCACGCGCGGTTTGAGGCGGAGCGACGCCGCACCACGTTTCACTGTGTGCGCTGTGATCACGTCTATGCGGTCACGGGAGAGCATGGGGCTGCGTCGTGTCCGAACTGCGGACACGAAAACGGACGACTACGATTTTGACTCACCGGAATGCGGCCGCCTCGGAAATTTTCACCCTTTCGCGTTGTTTGCCGTTTCCTCCCTTGATCCCGTCACATCCGACGCTTTCTCTCTCCTATGCCTCAGACCATCGCCGTCCTCGACTTTGGCTCGCAATACACGCAGATCATCGCGCGTCGCATTCGTGAGTGTCAGGTCTACTCCAAGATTTATCCGCATGACACGCCTGCGGCTGAACTGAAAGCGGAGGGGGTTATCGGCATTATTTTGTCGGGCGGCCCGAGCAGTGTTTTCTCCAAGACGGCTCCGATGCCGGACAAGGCGGTGTTCGCTTTGGGCGTGCCCGTGCTGGGCATCTGTTACGGCATCCAGCTGATGGGCAAGATGCTCGGCGGTAAGGTCGCGAAGAGTGCCGAGCGCGAGTTCGGCCACGGCACGCTGACGATCAACAAGCCGGGCCGGCTGTTCGCGCGTTTGCCGAAGAAATTGCGCGTATGGAATTCGCACGGCGACAAGGTCACCGAAATGCCTCCGGGTTTCGACGCGATCGGCACGACGAACAACTCGCCTTACGCCGTCATCGAGGATCGGAAGCGTGATTTCTACGGCATCCAATTTCACCCGGAGGTCTTCCACACCGAGCGCGGTGTCGATGTGCTGAAGAACTTCCTCACCCGGGTTTGCAAAGCCGAGCAGGATTGGACGATGAAGGATTTCGTGGCTCACGCCATCGCCGATATCCGAGCGACGGTCGGTAAGTCCCGCGTGATCCTCGGCCTTTCGGGCGGCGTGGATTCGTCGGTCGCGGCCGCGTTGATCCACGAGGCGATCGGCAAGCAGCTGACGTGCGTCTTCGTGGATAACGGTCTGTTGCGTGCCGGCGAGCGCGAGCAGGTCGAGGATCTCTATAAACGTAATTTCCACATCGATCTGCGCGTCGTGGATGCGTCGAGTCTCTTCCTGCGTCGCCTCAAAGGCGTCGATGAGCCGGAGAAGAAGCGGAAGATCATCGGTCGCACCTTTGTCGAGGTCTTTGAGAAGTCGCTCAAATCGATCGGCAAGGCGAAATTTCTGGCTCAAGGCACCCTTTATCCCGATGTCATCGAGTCGGTCGCGATCGGTAACAATCCGGCGGCACTCATCAAGAGTCACCACAACGTCGGCGGGTTGCCGGAGCGCATGAAGCTCAAGTTGCTCGAGCCGTTGCGAGAGCTGTTCAAGGACGAAGTGCGAGCCGTCGGCACCGCTGTCGGCTTGCCGAAAGAGGTCGTGTGGCGCCAACCGTTCCCGGGGCCGGGTCTCGGTGTGCGGGTCATGGGCCCGATCACCAAGGCCAACTTGGATGTATTGCGGCAGGCGGATTCGATCTTGCAGCAGGAGATGATGGACAGCGGTTGGTATTGGAAAGTGTGGCAGTCCTTCTGCGTTTTCCTCCCGGTGAAATCCGTCGGCGTCATCGGTGATGAGCGCAATTACGCCTACGTTATCGCGGTTCGGGTGGTCGAAAGTATCGATGCCATGACCGCGGACTGGACGCGTTTGCCCTACGACCTGCTGCAGACGATCTCGAACCGGATCACCAACGAGGTGAGGGATGTCTCACGAGTCGTCCTCGATATTTCGTCGAAACCGCCGGCTACGATTGAGTGGGAGTGATTTCCCATGGCTCAATGCCGTCCGATGCCTGTCATAACGTGTCCCCTGTCATGAAATCCTTCCGTCACCGTTCGTCCCTCCTTCTCCTGTTTTTGTCGGTCCTTTCGTTGGGTTCGGCGTCCGTCGAATCCACGATCACGAAGGCCCGGGCATTCGTGGGTGGGGAGGCGGCGTTGGCGGCCCTGAAGTCGGTCCGCTTTACCGGACACCTCAGCACGACGGACATCACGCCTGACGGGCCGAAGGATATCCGGGCAGATCTGGAGATCATTTTTCAGGCGCCCTATCGGCAGGTGATCGTCGCGACGACCGCCAACCGGGTTGAGACGACCGCGCTGGATGACTATGAAGGTTGGCAGCGCATCTCTGATCCGCTGACGCCGAGTAACTGGCGGCTGACCTTGCTGTCGGTCGATCAGATCAAGCGCCTTCGCGCCAACACTTGGGAGAACCTCTCATTTTATCGGGGCATTGAGTCCCGCGGCGGCCATACGGAAGATCTCGGCATCGTCGACCTCGATGGACAGAAGGCGCAGAAGATTGCCTTTGTCCACGATCAGGGGATCGTTTTTTACCGCTACTTTGACGAAAAGACCGGCAAACTTTTGCTGACCGAAACGGAGGTCGGCGGCCAGATCCGCGAGGAAGGCGAAGTTGTGGTAAACGGCATTCGGTTTCCGCAAAAAGTCATCACGACCAACAAGCTGGCAGATGGCTCGGAACGCACGGTGACGGTCTCGTTTGATAAGATCGAAGTGAACCGTATGTTCCCCGCCGAGACCTTTGCGGTGCCGGCCATGAGCACCGGCTCCTGAGCACGCCCTTTCCGGAAGGGCCGGGCCGAACGCGAATCGTTGAGATCTCGCCGGAGCTTTTCGCTCGCCGATCTTGTCGGCGCCGCTTACCGCCTCAAGGTTTCCCACTGTGCGCCTGCTTAGCTATTCATCTTCTCTATTCTCCCGTGAACTGGCGGCGTTTTGCCGTGCCTCGATTGTCCCGGTCGAGATCAGCACGGCGGTTTCAACGATTTTGGCCGATGTTGCCGCGCGCGGTGATGCGGCCGTCATCGACTGCGCGGCCAAGTTTGACGGGGCCCAGCTCAGTGCTCGCCAGTTTCGCGTGAAGCCGGCGGAAATCGCGGCGGCCGCGAAGCGCCTTCCCGCCGCGGAGCGCAAAGCGATGAAGGCTGCCCATGCTAGCATTGTGGCGTTTAACCGCCGCAGCTTGCCCAAAGGGTGGACGGGTAAGAACCCCCATGGTGCGACCGTCGGTGAGGTGCATCACCCGATACAGCGCGTCGGTCTCTACGTGCCGGGCGGTCAGGTTCCATTGGTCTCGACGGTCTTGATGACGGCGACTTTGGCCAAACTCGCGGGCTGCCCGGAGATCGTGGTCTGCACGCCATCCGACGCACAGGGGCAGGTCTCCGACGGGTTGTTGGCGGCCTTGCAGCTGGTCGGCGTCACCGAGGTGTATCGGATCGGCGGCGTGCAGGCGATCGGCGCGATGGCTTACGGCACGAAAACGATCCCGGCGATCGACAAGGTTTACGGGCCGGGTAACGCCTACGTCTGCGAAGCGAAGCGGCAGGTATTCGGCACCGTTGGCGTCGACTCATTACCGGGGCCAAGCGAGGTTATGGTGATCGCCGACGACTCGGCGCGCGTGGATTTCGCGGCTTCCGATTTGTTGGCGCAGGCCGAACACGGTTCCGGTCGAGAAAAAATCTATCTCGTCACAACGTCCAAAAAACTGGCGAAGGCGATCTGGGCCGAAGTGCAGGCGCAGTTGCCCACGCTCACGCGTTCGGAGAAAACCGAGCGAGTCCTGCGCGACGGGTTCCTCGCCATCGTGGTGAAGTCGGCGGCGGAGGCCGCCGCCGTGGCCAATTACGTCGCGCCGGAGCATTTGGAGCTGCTCGTTGAGGCGCCGTGGGTGAAGGCACTCACGCGCACCATCACGACGGCCGGTGCGATCATGATCGGCAATCATACGCCGACCGCCGTCGGCGATTTCACCGCCGGGCCGAGTCACGTGCTGCCGACGGGGCGGGCCGGGCGCTTCTTCAGCGGACTGCGCGTGGCTGATTTCATGCGGCGCACGAGCCTCATTCGCTACGACGCGACCTCCATTAAAAAGGCCGAACCCATCGTGGCCGCGTTTGCGGCGATGGAAAAACTCGATGCCCACGGTCGGAGCGCGACCGTGCGGATCGGATAATCGGGCGAAACGTGCAACGCTTCATCGCGGGCTGATCCCGCGCAGATCTCACCGTCATGACTTCTCCTTCCGACCTCGCTTTGCCGCATGTGCCGGCGCTGCACGCCTACACGCCAGGCCTGCAGCCGACCGACGGAAGCTGGATAAAGCTGAACACCAACGAGTGTCCCTACGCGCCGAGTCCGCGGGTGGCGGATGCGTTGCGGAAGGAAATCGGCGACGATGGCGCACGGCTGCGGCTCTATCCGAATCCGACGAGCGCGCCGCTGCGTCGGCAGATCGCCGCGCTGCATGACCTCGCGGAAAACCAAATCATCGTCGGCAACGGATCGGACGATATCCTGAACCTGCTGGTGCGGGTGTTTGGCGGCGAAGGCGCGGCGACCGGAATGACCTTCCCGAGTTATTCGCTTTATCCGGTGTTGGTCGCGATCCAAGACGGGCAGCTGGAAACCATCCCGTTCACGCGCGCGATGGCCTTGCCGGTGGCGGCCATGACCGCGTCCTCCGCTCACGTTTTTTTTCTGACTTCGCCGAACGCGCCGACGGGTATTGGGTTCTCCAACGCGCAGCTCGAACACGTTTTAAAAGGTTTCGCCGGCATGCTGGTGGTTGATGAGGCCTATGCGCCCTTTGCGGAGGAAAACGCCGTGAGTTTGCTCGCGCGTTATCCGCGACTGGTCGTGGTGCGGACGCTTTCGAAGGCGCACGCGCTCGCGGGCATGCGCGTGGGCTACGCGCTCGCTTCGGCCGAGACGATCGGGCTGCTCGATCGGGTGAGGGATAGCTACAACGTTGATCGGCTCGCGCAGGTTGCGGCGGCGGCGGCCCTCGGCGATGGCGACTACTACAGCGCCATCATCGGCAAGGTGAAACGCACGCGCGACTATTACGCCGCTGAGTGGGCCGGACGCGGCTGGTTCGTGTATCCGTCGCAGGCCAACTTTTTGTTCATTGAGCCCAAGAATCGAGCCGGTGAGACGGGTTTGGCGGTGGCGACGTCGTTGTTTGAGTTCCTGAAATCGCGCAAGATCTTGGTGCGGGCGTTCCCGTCGCACGCCTTGACCGCGTCATTTTTGCGCATCAGCGTCGGCACCGACGACGAGATGTTCGCCGTCAATGAAGCATTCGACGCATGGCTCGCACCGTAAAACTTTCCCGCAAAACGGCGGAAACCGATATCCAACTCGCCCTGACCGTGGACGGCACGGGCATAAGCAAGATCGCGACCGGCGTGCCGTTCTTTGATCATATGCTGACGCTGTTTGCGAAGCACGGCTTGTTCGATTTGGACGTGGCCTGCGACGGCGATGTCGAGGTGGATTATCACCACACCGTCGAGGATGTCGGCCTCGTGCTCGGCGATGCGTTTAAGCAGGCCTTGGGCGACAAGCGCGGCATCCGCCGGTATGGTTTTTTCCTGTTGCCGATGGACGAGTCACTCGCGCGGGTTGTCGTCGATATCGGCGGACGGCCGCACTTGGTTTATGAGGCCGAGGCTCCGACCATGTTTGTGCGCGATTTCAACATCGTGTTGGTGAAGGAATTTTGCCGGGCCTTCAGCAACGCGTTGGGAGCCAACCTGCACGTGCACCTGCTTTACGGCGAGGAACCTCATCACGTGGCCGAAGCGATCTTCAAGGGCCTCGCGCGGGCCTTGGACATGGCGACGCAGATCGATCCGCGCACGGCGGGCGAGTTGCCGTCGACCAAAGGCGTGATCTGAGCTACAAAAGCCGACGCTCGATCGCAGTCCGTTTTGCCGGGCCGACACGAAAAACCCGCCTAGGCCGATGAGGCTGCGGCGGGTTGGTGATTTTTGGCGGAGGCGCATGTTCGCAACGCTCGATACGTGTCGAGCGAGCGTTCGCCGACCTCAGGTTTTGCCGAGGATCTTCTGCATGGCGCCGAGGAAGGACTGCATTTGATCCTCGGTGCCGAAGCTCACGCGCACCCAGGTGTCGTAGCCGGTCTCGTCCCCGAGGCCGAAGGGGCGGGTGACGAGGATGCCTTCTTCCTTCATCTTGTCTTGGAAGGTGGCGTTATCGATCGTCGAGTTGAAGAGCACAAACGCGCCCTGCGGCTTGGAGTATTCGATGCCCATCTTGTCGAATTCACGGCAGACCATGTTGCGCACCGCCTGATATTTGGCGCGGTTGGCTTCCATGAATTCGGTGTCCTTCATCGCGGCGGTGGCAGCGATGGCCGCGATGTAGCTCGGGGCACCTTGGTAATACTTTTTGATTTTCGCGAGCACCTCGGGATGGCCGATGCCGTAGCCCGCCCGCAGGCCGGCCATGCCGTAAGCTTTGGAGAAGGTGCGCGAAACGATCAGGTTCTTCCGCAGCTTGGTCAGCGGCGCCACCGTGTTGACGCTGAGGCCGGTGTCGGAGAGCTCGAGGTAGGCTTCGTCGACGAAAACGAGGACGTCCTTCGGCACGGTCATGACGAACTTGCGCAGCTCGGCCGGATCGGCGAGCACCCCGGTCGGGTTGTTTGGATTGCACACGTAGACGATCACCGTGTCGTCATCGATGGCCCGCATCATGGCACCGAAATCGATCCCTTTCTGGGCGTTGACCGAGGTGTATTTGATGGTGCCGCCGAAACGTGCAAACGCGCCGACGAGTTGGGGGTAGCCGGGAGCGGCGGTGACGACGTTTTTGCCGGGAGCAGCATAGGTCGCGGCGGTCATTTCGAGCACGGGGCCGGAGCCGGCGGTGACCACGAGGTAGTCTTCGGGCACACCTTCTTTGGCGGAGGCCGTGGCGATCATCTCGCCCACGTCGTTGAAGTTGTAATAGTTGCCGCTATCGAGGGCGGCCTTCATCGCTTCGAGCGCCTTGGGGGTAAACCCGAAGGCGTTTTCGTTGGAGCTCAGGCGAATGGGCGTTTCGCCGGCGGTCGGGATGCCGGCCGATAGCATCGGCGCAGCAAGGAGCAGGCCGACCGTGGCCAGTGACGTGGCGAGCAGTCGGGCGGATGGGAATCGAGCTAGACGTGACATATGGTTGGGTGTTGGAGACGGAGATGGGAAAGGGAACAGCCGCTCAGGTTTGGCCGAGGATGTTGGCGAGTTCGCCGAGGAAGCGGTCCATCTGTTCCTGGGTGCCGAGGCTGACGCGGGCCCAGAGTTCGTAGGTGCCCTCGGGCACGCCGGCGTCGGCGCGCGATCCGCTGATCAGGATGCCTTTTTCTTTCAGCTTCGCGACGAGCTCCTTGTCCTTCATGCCGGATTTGAACCACACGAAGGCGCCTTCGGGTTTGGCGTAGGTGATGCCCATGCGGTCGAACTCGGCGCAGACATGAGCGCGGACGGCCGCGTATTTGGCGGCGTTGGCGGCCATGAATGCGGTGTCGAGCAAGGCTTCGCGGGCGCCGACCGCGGCGATGAAGGCGGGCGTGCCTTGGTAGTAGGTGCGGAGGTTATTCAGCACTTCAGGATTCGCCAAGCCGTAGCCGGCGCGTAAACCGGCCATGCCGTGGGCCTTCGAGAAGGTGCGGGAAATGATGAGGTTTTTCCGAGCCTTGACCAGCGGGGCCATGGAGTTGGCGGGCAGGCCACCGGTCGAAAGTTCGAGGTAGGCTTCGTCCATGAATACGAGCACGTCCTTAGGCACGGTCATGACGAATTTCCGCAGCTCGGCCGGATCGGCGAGGCGACCGGTGGGGTTGTTCGGGTTGCAGATGTAAACGATGGCGGTGTTCTCATCGATGGCTCGGCTCATGGCCTTGAAATCGTAGCCGTAGGTCTCGTCGACCGGCACGTATTTGATCTCGCCGCCAAGGTCGAGAAAGGTGCGCGTAAGCTGCGTGTAGCCGGGGGCGGCGGTGACGACGTTGGCGCCCGGTTTCGCGTAGGCCATCGCGG
>CAXBDS010000017.1:0-48083 GCA_963974355.1 uncultured Opitutaceae bacterium | reverse complement strand
AACCCAGTGCCAGCACCCAGGGTTACCTCTCGCCCGGCCACAACTCCGTGTATCGGAATCCGGATACGGGCCAATATTTCCTGATCTTCCACACCCGCTTCGTCGGACGCGGCGAACAGCATGAGGTGCGCGTGCACCAGTTGTTCTTCAACACCGACGGCTGGCCCGTCGCCGCCCCCCACCGCTACGCCGGCGAACGCCTCGCCCGCACCGCCGCCGGCCAGATCATCGGCTCCTACAAGCTCATCAACCACGGAAAGGCCATCACCGACACGCCCCGCCGCTCCGCCGTGATTACCCTCGCCGCCGACGGTTCCGTCACCGGCGCCGCCAGCGGAGAATGGCAGCTATCCGGCAACCACGACGCAACCCTCACGCTCGCCGGCGCTCACTACCGCGGCGTCTTCGTGCGCCAGTGGGACGACGACCAAAAGGTCTGGGTGTTCGCCTTCACCGCCGCCTCCAGCGAAGGGATCTGCATCTGGGGCAGCAAGGTCGCCCCCGCGACGACTTCCGCTCCCGTGTTGTATGCCGAACCCGAGAGCCGCACCGTCACCCTCACCGCGCCCGTCACCCTTGCCGTCGTCGCCGACGCCCACCCGGCCCCCACCTACCAATGGCGCAAAAACGGCGCGGACCTGCCGGGCGCGACCGAAAGCTCCTACACGATCAGCCGCGCTCACCCCACCGACGCCGGCTCCTATACGGTCGTGGTCGCCAATGCTCTCGGTCAGACCACCAGCGCTCCCGCGATCCTCACGGTCGCCGACACCCCGCAGACCACCTTGGGCAACGGCACCGGTGACGCCCGCATCGTCAATCTTTCCACCCGCGGCATCGTCGCCGGAGGCGAGAATTCGCTCATCGCCGGCTTCGTCGTCGTGGGCGACGAGCCCAAACCCCTGCTCATCCTTTCCGCCGGCCAGGATCTGTCCAAATTTGGTGTCACCGGCGCGGTCGGCCGGCCCCACATCGCCTTGTATCAGCTCCATAGTGACGGTAACACCCTGCTGGCGGAAAACAGCGACTGGACGCTGAACCGGGCAAGCATCGCCCCCCTCGCCGCCCGACTCGGCGTGCGCGCCTTTGATCCCGCCGCCGACGCAACCCAGGGTGACGCCGGCCTCGTGGCGACGTTGCCCGCCGGGTCTTATTCAGTCGTGGTCTCGCCGGCCCCGGCCAGTGCCAACCAAAATGGCGTCGGCCTGATCGAGATATTCGACGCCGCCCCCAACGGCACGTCCCGCCTGAGCAACATTTCCTCCCGCGGCCGCGTCGAGGCCGGTGAACGCCAGATGATCGTCGGCATGGTCATCGCCGGCAGCGGCGAGCTGCGCACGATGGTGCGCGGGGTCGGCCCCGGTCTCGGGCGCTTCGGCGTCGGCGGTTACCTGCCCGACCCGAGCCAAACCTTGCAACGCAGCACCGACCAAAGCTCGGAGTTGGTCAGTGAAAACGACAATTGGGGATCCTCTCCCTATCGTGACCAGCTCCGCACCCTGGAGCCGGCGCTGGGCGCGTTTCCCCTCGCCGACAGTTCGCTCGATTCGGTCGTGCTGGCGCGGCTGCCCCCGGGAGCCTACACTTCGATCCTCGCTCCGCAGGCCGGCACCTCCGGCGTCGCCATCGCCGAAATCTACGACGCCAACACGCCCTGAACCTTTGCCCCGTTAATCCCATGACCTTCCGCGCCCTTTTGCCCCCCGCCCTCGCCTTCGCTTCCGCCTTGGGAGCGACCAATCCCATCATCACGGACCGCTACACCGCCGACCCGGCCGCCCTCGTGGTCGGCGACACCGTCTACCTCTACACGGGGCACGACGAACAGGAGCCAGGCAAATCGGGCTATCTCATGCGCGACTGGCGGTGCTACTCATCGACCGATATGGTCAATTGGACCGCGCACGGTTCGCCGCTGGCCGTAAAGGACTTCGCCTGGGCCCAGCGCGATGCGTGGGCCGGCCATGTCGCCGAGCGCGACGGCAAATTCTACTGGTATGTGCCGATGTGGATGGACGACCCGAAAGGATTTGCGCTCGGCGTGGCGGTGGCCGATGCCCCCGCCGGCCCTTTCAAGGACGCCCGGGGTTCGCCGCTCGTCACGGGCGACATGACGCCCAACCCCACCACTCCGGAGGGCGGGGCCATGTGGTGGGACGATATCGATCCCGCGGTGTTCATCGACGACGACGGGCAAGCCTACTTGTGGTGGGGCAACACCCATCTTTATTGGGCAAAGTTGAAACCCTCCATGACGGAACTCGACGGGCCGATCCACACCGCCGAGAAGCCGCCGAATTTTGTCGAAGCGCCGTGGATACACCGTCGCGGCGACCTCTACTATCTGAGTTACGCCTGGGGTTTTCCGGAGCGCACGGCCTACTGCACCGCACCGAGTGCCACCGGTCCGTGGACGTATCGCGGCATCATCAACGAGCTCGCCGGCAACAGTAACACCAACCACCAAGCCATCATCTCGTTCAAAGGCCGGGATTACTTCATCTACCACCACGGCGGCCTGCCCGGCGGCGACAGTTTCCACCGCTCGGTCTGCATCGATTATCTCGACTACAACAGCGACGGCACGATCCGGCGCGTGATCCCGACCCTCGATGGGGTCGGTGCGGCCGACGCACCGCGACCCGCCGCCCCCTAGGCGCCTGCCGCCTCCAGCCAGACCGGCCGGTAGTCGGGTCGGTCAAGCGGGTTGTCCTGCAAGCCATGCACTTCCGGGCGCACCAGCCGCGGATTGCGCTCGAAGCCAACGGGAATGACCGGCATCGCCTCGATCAAGATGCGCTCGGCGGCGTGCAATTTTGCCCGACGTTCCTCCACTCCGGGCGTGGCCGCCGCCGCGGCCAGCGCGGCGTCATAAGCGGGCGAAGACCAGCCGGTGAAGTTCCAACCGGAGCCCGTTTTCCACAGGTCCAACATGGCCGTCGGATCGGGGTAATCCGCAATCCAGCCGCCGATCGACAGCGTGAAGTCACGTTGATTCAGGCGACTCCAGTGCACGCGGGTTTCGCTCTGCATGATCTTCACGTTCACGCCGAGAATATCGCGCCAACGCGCCTGCAACGCTTCGGGCAATTTGTTCGACGCACCGGATTCGACGCTGAGCTCGACATCAGGAAATCCGGCGCCGCCAGGGAACCCGGCGTCCGCCAACAGCGCCGCCGCCGCCGCCGCGTCGTCGGCAAACAAGGGCGTCGCGGCGTAGTCCGGCATGCCGGTCGGCACCACGCCCCAGGCCGGCGCGATCAGGTCGTTGTAAACCGCCCGCGCCACCAGCGTGCGATCAATCGCGAGGGCAAACGCGCGCCGCACCCTCAGGTCGTCGAAGGGTGGGCGCTGCGTGTTGATGTTGATGTAACGATCAATGAGAGAATCGACTTCGTGCAGGGGTGAGTCGGGCTGCGCGCGGTAGGCGGGCAGCTTCGCCACGGGCAACTTCGCCGTGAGGTGCAGTTGCCCGGCGCGGTAGGCGCGCTCCTCGGTCTCGTAGTTGTCGAAGGCGTGGAAGACGATGGCCTGGAGGCGGACGTTCGCCGCATCCCAATACGTAGCTGCTTTCTCGATACGGATCACCTCGTTCGGACGCCAGGCCGTGAGCCGGAAAGGGCCGTTGCCGACCATCGTCTCCGGTTTGGTCCAGCCACTGCCACGCGTCGCCATGCCGCCGGCCGCCTCGATGGTCGCGCGGTGCACGGGCGACCAGATCGGGTTGTTGGCGAGGTTGCCCAGGAAGTAAGGTGTGGGCTGCCGCAACGTGATCGTCAGCGTGGCGGCGTCGGGCGCGGCAAATCCCACGGTGGTGAAATCGCTGGTGCGACCGGCGGCAAAATCATCGGCCCCGACCACCGCCGACAGCAGGAACGTGTATTGTGAACCGAGCGCCGGGGTCAGCGCGCGCCGCCAACTGTAGAGGAAATCGGCCGCGGTCACCGGGTCGCCATTCGACCAGCGCGCGTCGGGGCGCAGGTGAAACGTGTAGGTCAGGCGATCCGGCGAAAGCTCCCACGAGGCGGCCACGCCCGGGCGCGGTTGCAGCGTGGCCGGGTCGCCGTTGAGCAGGCCTTCGAACAACATCGGCACGATCTTGAAATCGGGCGGCGCGTTGATCACGTGCGGGTCGAGTTCGCTCGGCTCGCCGGCGCTGCCGACGTGCAAGGTCTGCGTAGCGACGGCCGCTTCAACGGGCGTCTCGCGTTGACCGCATCCAGCCAGCGCGGCCGCGATAATCAAAAATCCTCCCCGAAGCAGACCCGGTTGGTTTAGCGCAGCGATCACAGCTCTCTACAGATAGGCGCGCACCACTCCGGCACAACCGAAACCGCGTCGTCGCCCCTTCGACGGACCGACCGCGGCGGCCAGCCGGTTGGGATTGCGCCGCTCCGTGCCACGACTTGCTGTGGGGCATGCTGCTGTGGCCACGATTTCGTTTCGCGCAACTTGGTTTCATCGTCGGCGTGGCTTGCGCCGCGACCACTCCTGCCGTGCAGGCGGCGGGATTTTCGGCGACCGATGCCGTCGCCGAAGCCTTGCCCACCGTGCAAGCCACGTATCGTTCGATCCACGAACATCCCGAGTTGGGCTTAAAAGAGTCCGCCACCCACGACTTGTTGCAGGGGCAGTTGGCCGCGCTCGGGCTGACGCAGTTCGAACCCGTGGCCAAGCTGCCCACCGCCATCATCACCGTGTGGGACAGCGGTCGCCCGGGGCCGACCATCGCGTTGCGCGCCGAGCTGGACGCGCGCCCGACGCAGGAGGCGGCCGACCACGATCCGCGTTCGCTCATCGACGGCGTCATGCACAACTGCGGCCACGACGCGCACGCCGCGATGGTGTTGGGCGCGGCCCGCGTCATCACGCGCCATCCCGCGGCGTTCAACGGAAAGGTTGTGTTCATCTTTCAACCGGCCGAGGAGATCGCCGGCGGTGCGGATGACATCGTCGCGGACGGCGTGCTGCAACGCCTGGGCGTGCAGGCGATTTTCGCACAACACGTGTCACCGGGCATGCCGGTGGGCGCCATCTCGTTCACCAGCGGGGCCGTGCTCGCCGGCAGCAACTACTTCACAATCACGCTGCATGGCCAAGGCTCGCACGCCGCCATGCCCTCGGACGGCTCCGACCTGCCGCTCGTCACCGCCAAGGTCGTCGAAGCGCTGGCCAGCCTGCCCGCACGTCGCCTCGATCTGCTCAACCAGCCGGTCGTCCTCAGCGTGACCCGCATCGAAACCGGCAGCGCCAAAGCCTCCAATGTATTGCCCGCCGCGGCGACGATCGGCGGCACGATCCGCGCGTTTGCCGATCTGGACGCCGCCGGGCCGAGCGGCTCACCTTCGGTGCGCGACCTCATCAACCAGACGCTCGCCGGCCTCACGGCGGCTTACGGCGCCACCTTCGAGCTGTCGCTGCGCAAAGGTTCACCGCCCACGCGCAACGACCTCGCGCTGGAAGCCGCGCTCCTGCCGCCAGTCAACCGCGCGTTGCCCGACACGCTGCGCGTCACCGCGGATCGCGGCATGTTTTCGGAGGACTTTTCCTACTATACCGCCGAGTTTCCGTGCCTCTATTTCGGCCTCGGCGTGACCCGCGATGGCCGCGGCGACGCCGGGGTGCACACGGCTGATTTTAACCTCCATCCCGACGCGCTGGCCGTCGGCACGCGTTGGCTGGTCGAGCTCGCCCGCACCGCCGGCGCGACCCTGCCGGCGCGATAACCCGCCTCGGCAACGCGCGCGGGGGAGGACGCCCATCGCTGTCATTGCGTTGGGCGCGGCTTACGTTGTGCTGAGGCCCACACCACTCCCATGCCTGTTTCACACCACGCCCTTCTCACGCTGGCGCTCGCGCTTTCATTCGGGCTCATCCTGATCGTCATCTCGCGGCGCCTCAAGTTGCCGACGTTGGTTTTCCTGCTGGGCGGCGGCATCCTGTGCGGGCCGGAGGGACTGGGCATTTTGCATCCGGATGCATTGGGCGATTTCCTGCCGGTCATCGTTTCGCTCGCGGTCGGCATCATCCTCTTCGAAGGCGGGCTGACGCTCGACATCAAGGGCTACCTCACCGGCTCCGTCGTCATCAAGCGCCTGCTCACGCTCGGCGTGCTGGTCACGTGGCTCGGCGTGGCCGGCATCGTGAAACTGTTTTTCCCGGTCGGCTGGGCGACGGCGCTGCTCGCGGGCAGTCTGGTGATCGTCACCGGCCCGACGGTCATCGCGCCGTTGCTGAAACGCATCCGCATCAAACCGCGCCTGCACCACATCCTGCAATGGGAGGGCGTGTTGATCGATGCGGTCGGCGTCTTCATCGCGCTGCTGTGTTATGAGTGGGTGACCGCGCAACGCGGCGCGGGAGGTGAAGCCTTCTGGAACTTCGGCGTGCGCACCGTCATCGGCCTGACCTTCGGCGCGATCGGCGGCTGGGTGATTTATCTCGCGCTCAAGTGGCGGCTCGCGCCGGACAACATGTCCAACGGTTTCGCCCTCGCGTTGGCCGTGCTGGTCTTCGGCCTGAGTGAAACGGTGCAAACCGAAGCCGGCCTGCTCGCCGTCACGGTCGCCGGCCTCATCGTCGGCTGGCGTCGCCCGGTCGACCTGCACAAGATCCGCGAGTTCAAGGGCGAGCTCACCGAGCTGCTCATCGGCCTGTTGTTCATGTTGCTCTCCGCGCGCCTCGATCTCTCGCGCTTCGTGGCGTTCGGGCAATCCGGCATCATCGCGTTGGCCGTGTTGCTCGTGACCGTGCGACCGCTGTCGATCCTGTTGTGCACGTGGGGCTCCGGCTTGAATTGGCGCGAGAAGGTGTTCCTCGGTTGGGTGGCACCGCGTGGCATCGTCGCCGCCTCGATGGCCTCGTTGTTCGCCCTCGCGCTGACCCAGCGCGCCTCGGCCGACTTCGATCCCAACTTCGTCGAAACCTTCACCTACAGCGTGATTGTCACCACGGTCGTATTGCAGGGCTTCACGGCCGGCGGACTCGCCTGGGTGCTGCGTCTGCGTCAACCGGTGCCGAAAGGATGGCTGGTGCTGGGGGCCCACGGTTTTGCCCGGCCCATCGCCACCTTCCTGACACAGCAAACCGGCACGCCGACCGTGCTCATTGACCGCAACCAGCGCAAAGCCGCCAGCGCCACCCGCGAGGAATTCACCGTCATCAACGGCGACGCGCTCGAACCCGAAACGCTGACCAGTCGTCACGATCTGGTGCAGTCGGGCCACCTGCTCGCGCTCACCGGCAACTCCGATCTCAACGAGCTCGCCTGCCACCGCTGGGCGGAATTCCTCCCGCGCGACAACCTCTTCCGCTGGAGCAACGATGGCGCCGCCCGCCACCATCGTGGCACCCACGGGGCCGCCCTGTGGACCGAGTTGCCCCGCCCCAGCCTCGTCGCCACCGAACTCGAATCAGGCGCGAGTTCGCTCAACGAATTCGTGGTCGAGCGCGCCGGGCCGCTGCCGCCCAACACCATCCCGCTCCTGCTCGCCCGCGAGGGCGCGGTGCGACCGGTCAAAACCGACCGACCCGATTTCAAAAAAGGCGACCGCGTGCTGCTGCTCCGGCGTTCCGGCAGCTATCTCGCGGGCGCTCTGGCCGCCGGGGGCATGCTGGATCTGCCGAACAACGAGATGCTCGCGCCCTACACGCGCCTCATCGAAACGCTGCGCAAAAGTTACCCCGAACTCGATGTCGAAGCCCTGGGCGACGATCTCAAAACCCGCGCCGAAACCTTTCCGTTCGACATCGGCCACGGCGTTTCGGTGCCGCACGGCTACGCGCCGCAACTCCCCGGGCGAGTGTGTTTGCTGGGACGCGACAAGAGCTTCGGCGCGCTGACGTTTCTCGTGCTCAGCCCGCACGCCGATGCCGACAGCCATCTCGCCACCCTGGGAGAAATCGCCCGCCTTTGCTCCATCGCGGAACGCCGCCAAGCCCTGCTCGCCAGCGAAGACCTGAGCACCGTCGTCGCCATCGCCCGCGACTTCGGCCACGGTTAACCGCGTGGGCGCGAGCTCAGCCCCCCTCACATCTGTCGGCTAGGCACCCACTCGCCCGACGTTTCCGCTCCGGTCGCCGGCGTTTCGATCGGCGGCTCCGACAGCATGGATGTCCTGATTCGCGCCGTCGGCCCGACCCCCGGAGCCTTCGCTGTCAGCGGCGGGCTGGCCGACCCCTAGGTTCTGCGGCAATGGTATCGACGGCGACGGCTTGGTCATCAAACACCTCGAACTCCCCCTCGACCGCCGCCTGCCTCGCCCAATGCCCCACGCACCTGCGCCAGGCTGATCGAAAAAACTCGGGCTCAGACCCATCTAGCCGGTTGGTCGAGTCCCCACGGATCCCACCTCACTCACATTGATGTTTAGCTGTGTCCATCTGCAGTGAAATGCGTTCTCTCTTTTCGAAAACCCATGCCTAAAGACGCACCCAAACCCCGCACCGTTCACGTCCGAGCCGAGCCCATCGAGCTTTGCGCCCTGCTGAAGTTCGCCGGTCTCGCCTCCACCGGCGGCGAAGCCAAATCCGTCATCGGCTCCGGCCAGGTGCAGCTCAACGGCGCGCTCGAAATGCAAAAGCGCAAGAAAGTCATGGCCGGCGACGAGGTGACCTATAACGGCGAGACCATCGTCGTCGCCGTCGGCTAACGCTCCACCCGCCCCGCGCATGCCGGCCGCGTCCTTCCGCGCTCCACCCGATCACGCCTGCATCAAAGTGGTGGCGAGCTTCGAAGCACTCATCGCCACGCCGTTCGCCGACGGTGTGAACGCGTTGTGCTGGCCGCGCCCACTGGAAGGTGATTTTGGCGAGATCATCACCGCCCTCGGTCTGCGCGAAGAGACTGAGATCTTCACGCTCGAGGACGAGAACCTGATCGATCTCGACCTCAGCCCCGCCGGCCAAATCGCGCGCGACCGCCTGCTCGCCGATCAGCGTCTCCTGCGCGACGCCGGCCTCGCGCCCACGCTCGACTGCATTCCCGCCTACCCGCGCGAAGCCGAGCCCGGACCCGTGCCGATCGATGTGTATTCGTTTCACGCCGACAGCGCCCCGATCCAGGCCGACACCTACCTCTGCAGCTACAACGAAGCGTCCTCGGAAGGCCTGCGTCCGGCGGACGCCATTTGCTGTATCGATGTGCCGGAGAGGCGCGCCGCCCTGCTCGCCCGCTACGGCGGGGCCGACGACGCCGGTTTCGCCGCCTACTGCCGCGAGCACTTTTACGACCTGCACTACGACGCGGTGCCCGGCGCCGAGCCCTACGCCTTTGGTCTGGGCAACCTTTGGCGCATCACCACGTCCTGGCCCGACAGCCCCGTCCCGCCCTGCGTCCACCGCGCCCCGACGACAAAGCCCGGCCAAATGCCGCGACTGCTGCTGATCAGCTGAACAGACTAGGGCAGCTCGTAAGTTTCGATCAACACCTCGCCCACGGCCCCGCTCGACGCGCGGACGACCACTGTGTAGGCGCCCGGATCGAGGGTGAGCACCATCGCCGCATCCAACGATCCCATGGTAAATGCAAAAGCCCCTGCCGATGCCGTAGCCCCCGCCACCTGCGACGAATTGTCGGAGCTGGACGACCAGTTGTCGTTATTCGCGATGACCTCGCTATCGCGAAAGACGGTGAGCATCGGGTCACTCGCGGCATTCGCCACGCCGTAGGGTAACAGTGCCGGGCCCGCCGCCCGCACCAGGACCCGCTTCGGCACATTACCGCGCACCACGATGCCCGCGATAAACGTATCGTCCGCCGAAGCCAGCCGACCACGAGTCGCGATATTGGAGATTCGCGTCTCCGCGCCGGTCGACCCGGCGACGCCGCCGCCATCATAAACCTCAACCAAGGCCGGGCCCGCCGCGTCTCCTGATCCCGTGCCAATCTGAGCCGTGTAACTACCCGGGCTCAGCCGGCGCCACAACACCGCGTCCCGACTTCCTTCGGGCAATGCAAACGCCCCCAAACTCACGGCGGCCGCGGTGCTCTCCGCCGCTTCGGTTCCGCCCCAATCTTCGTTCGACGCGACCACCGTTTGCCCCCGAAACAGGCTGACCTGCGGGTCAGCGAGCGGAGCCACCACCCCAAAACCCGCCAGCGTGGGTCCAATCGCACGAATCAACACCCAGCGGTCGGCCTCTCCCGCCAAGACAAAGCCCGCAATCATCAGGTCGCCACCACTTCCCGCCTGCCCACGCGTAGAGAGGTTGACCAATCGCGTCGAGGCGACCTGCCCCATCCGCAGCCCCGCATAAGACGCTGCCGTCACCGTCCCACTCGCAACCCTTTGCATGGTCCAACGTCCATCCGTTTCAATGTGACCGGCATGCGAACGCCTATTCGGCAACACCACGGTAAAAGTCCCGTCTTCGGCTACCCGGCCCTCGCCCCAATCGCGCCAACCCACCTCGTCGGTCGTCAAAAACAATCTCCCGTCGGTCGCCACCGCAGCCCACGCCTGCCCTCCCTTGGCATCGAGGTTAGGC
The DNA here is from genome assembly GCA_963974355.1 of uncultured Opitutaceae bacterium. GTDB lineage: Bacteria > Verrucomicrobiota > Verrucomicrobiia > Opitutales > Opitutaceae > Actomonas. Next base: position 37,595 of record CAXBDS010000017.1, on the reverse strand, counting down.
GCCTGGTAAAAACCGAGCCACGGACTCTCGCCCGCCGACTTGGAGACCACGATTTTCGCGTTCGGAGATGACACAAATGCCTGCAATTCTCCGTCCAAGAATGCGCCCGTGAGATAAGAGGCCACGCGTTCGGCATGATCGAAAAATCTCATTGAAAACCGCCCGTCGCTCGCCCGATCAAACCGCGTTGGGCCGACAAACAGAACGCCTCGATGACTATCATAGAACATCGCCTCGGCGGTTTGATCAGCCCGCAGAATGAGCGCGAGATACCCGCTTTGAAGCGCATCCTTCAAGCGCACAAAATAGCTACCCGGCGTCGGGATCTGGGTCGCCGGCGGCACCACCGGTTCTACTGTGGCTTCCGGCAACAAACGGAACGACGGCGAAAACACCGTGCCGGCCGCATTGGCCGCCAAAAAGGAGTAGGTGCCATAATCGGAAGCGCCGACGGGGTTGAATCGCAGCATGCCGCCGCCTTGCCCGACCAGCGGTTGCCCATCCTTAAACCAACGCACGGCGAACGGCGCCGTTCCCTCCAGCCCGCTCGCGTAAACGTCCGCGACGCTGCCGATTGCCGCGACTTGGTCGGAGGGCGCCCCACGCAAGCTCGGAGGCACGATGGCTGTTACCGCTAAGATCGCGGCATCACTGGTGACCTGCCCGCCGTCGCCCGTCAGCACGACGCGATAAGCGCCCGCATCAGCCAACGTGACCACCCCAATCGTGTAGGTCGACCGGGTGGCGCCCGCAATCGGAACCCCGTCCTTCGTCCATTGGATCGCAGTGCTCTGCGACGCGTAATCAACATACTGCACCGAAACGGTGAAGGCTGCCTCCTCCATCACTTGGGAACCGGAAGGTTGCGCCGTAATGGTCGGAGGCGAATCAGCCCCCACCGTGATGGTTACCGCCGCGCTCCGCACGGTGCCGGCCACATTACTCACCTCGACTTCATAACGCCCTTCGTCCGCTTCCACGGCCCGGTAGACTTGATAGATCGCCGTCGTCGCTTGCGGCAATTCCACCCCGTCTTTGAACCAACGGTAGCGAAACGGGGCCGACCCCTCCACGGCGACTTCGAGACGTAATAGCGTGCCCAGCCTAATCGTTTGGGAACGAGGAAAGCGGGTGATCACCGGAACGACCGCCGGGAGCACCGTCAGCACGAGCGCCGACGACTTCACGGTGCCGGCCGGATTGGTCACAGAAAGAGCATAGCTGCCCGCGGATCCCTGATTGACCGGATCAATCGTCAACTGGCGATTGCTGGCCGACGGGAGCGCCACATCATCCTTCAACCATTGATAGGTCATCGGCCCGCTCCCCGCGACCTGCGGAGCGAACACCGCCGATGCGCCTTCGTAGACCGTTAGCGAAGCTGGAAACGAAACGAAGGTCACCGGCACCGCGGGACTCACCGCGACCGCGGCTTCCCGACTCGTGACACTCCCGATCCCGTTGCTCACGACGACGGAATAGTTGCCGGCATCGGCCAGCGTCACGGCGGCTATGATAAATTGGGAGAACGTCGCGCCAGGAATTGGCGTGCCGTTCTTCAACCATTGGTAGGTCGGGATACCGTAGTTGTTATTCGGCGCGACGTAGAGCCTCAGCGTTTCGCCAACATGTAAGGCGGCGTCGTAAGGATATTTGGGATCCAGCGTCGGTGCCGTGGGCTCATCCGCCCGCGCCTCCGGCACAGTGCGTTGCGAGGTGAGGTTCGAGTCCTCCCCTCCATATCCAATTTGCGCCCACCACCAACCGAGGATTAATATCAAGCCCGCCCTCATGACCATAACCCCTCGATAGCGAGCCCGACGCTCTCTCGGCAAGGTCGATATCCCGTTCTCGCGAGTCAAAATCACTCCGTCGAAACGCTTTTCGGCGTGCGCCCACCTCGCCGTCTCACCCATGGTCGGCCCATGACGACTTACCCCACCCAGCGTCGACTAACGGGCCACTGCTTCGGCGCCCTTTTCCTTGCCGCGGCGCTCGCCGCCACGGCCGTTCTCCCCGCCGCCGTCACCACGCCGCTCCACCTCGACGAAAAGCGCCTCGAGCGTCTCGACGCCGTCATCCAACAACACGTGAACGCCCGGGATTTGGCCGGCGTGGTCATGTATATCGCCAAGGACGGCGAACCCGCCCGCATCACGACTTACGGCCAGCAGGACCTCGAGGCCGGCACCGCCATGGCCCCCGACGCCATCTTCCGCATCGCGTCGATGAGCAAGGCCGTGACCACCGTCGCCATCATGATGCTCTACGAAGAGGGCAAGTTCATGCTGCACGATCCGATTTCCAACTACATCCCCGCCTTCAAGAACTCCGTCGTGGCCGTGGCCCCGCCCGAAGGTTCGCCCGACGGGGTGAACTACGTGACGGTGAAGGCGAAGCGCCCCATCCAGATCCGCGACTTGCTCACGCACACGGCCGGCCTCACCTACGGCACGGGCCGGGATCTCGCCGCGGCCGACTATAAGGCGGCCAACGCCTCCGGTTGGTATCTCTCCGGGCATGACGAAACCATCGCCGAATTCGTGGACCGCCTCGCCACGCTGCCGTTGCACGGCCAGCCGGGCGAAAGCTGGCAATATGGCTACAGCATCGACGTCCTCGGCCGCCTCGTCGAAGTCGCCTCGGGCCTGCCTTTTGATCAGTTCGTCGCCGAACGCATCTGCGGCCCCCTTGGCATGGTCGACACCTGCTTCTTCCTGCCGCCCGAAAAAGCCGGTCGCCTGGCCAACGTCTACGGCATCGAAAAGGGTCAGCTCGTGCTCAAGGAAACCGCCGCCGACAGCGACTTCGTGCACGGCCCGCGCCAGTGTTTCAGCGGCGGCGCCGGTCTGCTCTCCACCGCTTCGGACTACGGTCGCTTCCTCCAGATGTTGCTCAACGAGGGTGAACTCGACGGCGTGCGCCTGCTCAGCCCGAAGTCCGTCGAACTCATGCGCACCAACCAGATCGGCGACAAATACCGCCGCGACACCGATGGCTTTGGCCTCGGTTTCTGGGTCAACAACGACCTCGGCTACTTCGGCGAGCTCGGCAGCGAGGGCGCCTACGGCTGGGGCAGCGCCTACTACCCGCAATACTTCGTCGATCCGGAACAAAAGCTCGTCGCGCTCCTCATGACGCAACTCACCCCGACCGGCGGACTCACGCTGAACCAACAGTTCAAGCCGCTCGTCTATCAGGCGCTTCTGCCCTAAGGTGCCCCGCGACGGCGACCGACCGCGGACGATCCGCCCGCCCGGGCGTTTGCATCGACGCACTGACGCCCCTAGGTGCTGTCTTCTCGTTCGCGCCTGCTCTCTCCCTTCCTTCGCCCGCCGCCCATGTCCTTTTCTTTCCGTTCGCGCTCCCGTCTTGTCCGTCTCGTTGGTCTTTTAGTCGGCGGGTTCGCCGCCTTCAACGGCAGTCTGCCCGCGGCGGAGCCGAAGCCGCTCAACGTGCTCTTCATCGCCATCGATGACCTGCGCACCGAGATCGGCGCGTGGGGCGCCGTGCGCGCGCAAACCCCCCACATCGATCAGCTCGCCACCGAGGGCGTGCAGTTCGAGCACGCCTACGCGCAATACCCCCTGTGCAATCCCTCGCGCGTCTCGCTTCTCACCGGCCGCTACCCGCGCACGACGGAACTCTACGGCAACCGTGACTTTTTCAACGCCTGGTATCCCGACTGGGTGAGCCTGCCGAAGTATTTTAAGCAAAACGGCTACACCACCATCCGCTCCGGCAAGATCTTCCACGGCGATGTCGTCGATGATGCCGCCGCCTGGACCATCGGCGGCGTGCCGACGAAATTCGATGGCACCAAACCCGCCGGCCTCATCCCCGAAAAGCCGATCACGCCGGACGAGGAAGCCAAGCGTCTCGCCGAGATGCGTGCCAGCGACATCGCCCGCGCCGCCGGCTCCGCCTACTGGAAGGCCGTCGATGATCCCGCGGAGCTTGCCGACCTCGCCGACACCCGCTCCACCGACCGCGCCATCGCCCACCTGCGCGATTGGAAAAAAGGCGATGCCCCGTTCTTCATCGGCATGGGTTTGGTCAAGCCCCACAGCCCGCTCGTCGCGCCCAAACGCTTTTTCGATCTCTACGACGCCGCGACGCTCGAGCTGCCGGTCGACTTCGCCAAGCGCCCCACCGTGCCGGCCGGTTTTCCGGACGCGTCGATCCGCGCCATCAACGCCGATCTCTTCATCGAGCGCGACGCGAATCCCCGCGAAGCGCGCGACATGATCCGCGCCTATCTCGCCTGCACCTCTTACGCCGACTGGAATGTTGGCCGCGTCCTCGCCGCCCTCGATGAGGCCGGCCTGCGCGACTCGACCATCGTCGTGCTCTGGAGCGATCACGGCTACCAACTCGGTGAGAAGGGCAAGTGGTCCAAAGCCGGTTCACTCTGGGAGGAAGGCGTGCAGGTGCCCCTCATCATCCGGGACCCTCGCGCCGCTGGCAACGGCCACGCCTCCCCGCGCATCGTTGAGCTGCTCGACCTGTATCCCACCTTGACCGACCTCTGCGCCTTGCCCGCGCCCGCCGGCGTGGAAGGCCGCAGCTTGCGCCCCTTGCTCGAAACGCCCGACGCCCCGTGGAACCACCCCGCGTATTCCGTCTGGAGCGAGCGCAACCGCGGCATCTCCGGCGTCGTCGTGCGCAACGAACGCTGGCGTTACGCCGAGTTCTTCGGCCCGGGTGCCGGGGCGTTTTTGACCGATCCGATCAACGACCCACACGAGCTCGTCAATCTCGTGGCCGACCCCCGTCACGCCGACGCGGTGAACGAGCTGCGCCGCCTCGCCCACGCCCACGTCGACGGCAAAACCGAAGCGACCCCCGAGCAGTGGCCCACGCCAGGACCGCGGTAACTGGGGCGGTGACTCCGCGCTCGCCACGCCGCGCGGGGCCTGAATCGTTCGCGCGATGACTGTGCCGCGTTCGGCTCTGCTGCTCCTGCTGATCATCTACCTCGGGTTCATCAGCCTCGGCCTGCCCGATGGCACCTTCGGCGTAGCGTGGCCGGAGGTGTATCCCGAGCTGCACCTGCCCATCGGCCTCGCCGGCGCAGTCGCCGTGCTCATCACGCTGCTGTCGGCGACCACCGGTTTCCTCAGCGGTCGCATCATCGCACGCTTCCACACCGGACCGGTCGTGGCCGTGAGTTGCCTGCTCACGGGCTCGGCCCTGCTGCTCTTTTCCCAAGCGCGCGGTCCGCTCTGGCTGTGGGCCGCCGCCATCCCGCTCGGCGTCGGCGCGGGCGCGGTCGACGCGGGGCTCAACGGCTTCGTCGCCCGCCACTACAGCGGTCGGCACATGAACTGGTTGCACGCCTGCTGGGGCATCGGCGCCACCGCCGGCCCGCTGCTCATGGGCTATGCGCTCGGCACCCCGCACGGCTGGCGACTGGGCTACCTGTTGCTGGGCAGCCTCCAGGTCACGCTCGCCGCCCTGTTTGCGCTCACGCTGCCGCTGTGGAAACGCGCGCCGCAGCAACCCGCTCCGGCGACGGATACGGCCGACGCCGCCCCCTCCCGCGGCACGCGAACGCCGACGCTCGGCGCCAACTCCTTCGCGGGCTGGCTCTCGCCGGGGCTGTTCGCCGTGATCGTCGCCGTCGAAACGACGGCGGCGTTGTGGGCCGGATCGATCCTCGTGGTTGGGCGAGGATTTGACGCGAAGATGGCCGCCTGGTGCGGGGCAGCGCTGTTTGGCGCCATGACGACCGGACGCATTTTGGCCGGGTTCGTCGCCGAGCGCTGGGGCAACCGCCGCCTCGTCGCCTTGGGCCTGGCGATCGCGGCGGTGGGTGCGGCGGCCTTCGCTTGGGGCGAGTTGCCGTGGCTCAACGTGCTCGCGCTGGTGACGCTCGGCCTCGGCATGGCACCACTCTACCCCTGCCTCATGCACGAAGTCCCGCGCCGCTTCGCCCCCGACGCCGCGCAAACCGTGATCGGACGCCAGTCGGGCGCCGCCTACCTCGGCGCCGCCGCCCTCCCCACGGCCGCGGGAGCGCTCGCCGCCGACCACATCACCCTGATCCCGTGGCTACTGGTCGGCGGCCTCGCGCTGGGCATGATCGGCATCCGCCGGCTCAATCAGATGACGTGATGGCGGAGGGTTGGACGCCACTCTGCGCCTTCCTGCGGGTCGCCGTGCCGGAGGGCACGTTTCCGCATCAAAACGACCGGGCGGCCTTCCAGCGAATGATCGGATCGGCGGGATCGCTCGGCAAATCCGGCCCGTAGTCGCACGCAGGATTGCATTCCGGGAGGTCCGCGATCTCGTTCCCCCTTTCCCGATGCCGGAAGCCCTCGCCATTTTTCTCGTTCTCGCCGTGTCGATGGCCACCTACCTCGGCGCGCACGTGGCGGTGAGCCGGCAGGCGGCACGGACCGACGTCGCGGTGGTCATCGACGAACTGCGCGGTCGCCTGCAATGGATCGAAGACCGGCTGGCGCTGGCCGAGCGCGAGAACTGGGACCCCGGCATGATCGCCGGCTTGCACCGCCAACGCGCCGAAGCCTTGGCGCAGCTGCACACCCTCGAAACGAGGCGTCCGATCAACGCCTAGCGCTTCCCAGTTCTTTCCGCAGCAGCGGGATGACCCGCGTGCCGAGGAGCTCGACCGCCTGCATCAAAGCCCTGTGCGGCAGCGCCGCTACCGACATCTGAAAGCTGAAGCGATCGATGCCCCCGAGCACCTGATGCTGGCGCAGGATCTTTTCCACGACCGCCTCCGGGTCGCCCACGTGCAACGCGCCCGTCGGCCCGAGCAGGGCGTCGAAGTGCGCCCGCGTGGTTGGCGGCCAGCCGCGTTCCTTGCCGATCTTCGTAAACGCTTCGGCGTAACCGGGGAAAAACTCGTCCGCCGCCTGGGCGTTGGTCTCGGCGACGTAGCCGAGGCAATGCAGCCCCACGCGCAGCTTTTCCGGCGCATGCCCGGCCGCCGCGCCCGCTTGGCGATAGAGGTCGATGAGCGGTTTGAAACGATGCGGCTCGCCCCCGATGATCGCGACCATGAGCGGCAGGCCGAGCGTGCCGGCGCGCACAAACGATTCCGGCGTGCCGCCGACGCCGAGCCAGATGGGCAACGGGCGCTGCAACGGACGCGGATACACGCCCTGCCCCGTGAGCGCCGGGCGGTGTTGGCCGGACCAATTGATTTTCGGGTTCTCCCGCAGCTTCAGCAACAGATCGAGTTTCTCGGTGAAGAGCTCGTTGTAATCATCCAACGCCAGGCCGAAGAGCGGGAACGCTTCGATGAACGACCCGCGGCCCATGATCATCTCGATCCGCCCGCGCGACACCAAATCGAGCGTCGCGAATTCCTGAAACACCCGCACCGGATCCGCCGCGCTGAGCACGGTCACCGCACTCGTGAGGCGAAGCTGTTTCGTGCGCGCCGCCGCTGCGGCCAGCAAGATGGTCGGCGCGGAATCGAGATAATCCGTGCGGTGATGTTCGCCGATGCCGAAGAGGTTAACGCCCACCTGATCCGCGAGCTCGATCTCCTCGAGCAGGTCGGCGATACGTTGCTCCGGACTGACGGTCGCGCCCGTGCGCGGATCGGCCTGCGTGGCCACAAAACTATCGATGCCAATTTCCATGTGAAAGGCCAAAAGCCTGCGCAGCTGTGCGCCAAAGGCGAGAAGGAGCGCATCAAAGCAACCACCGCAGCGCTGCGATCGTCACGCCGACCAGTGCGCCCACGATGGCACCATTGAGGCGGATGTATTGCAGGTCGGAGCCGACTTTCTGGTCCAATTCCGCCACCAACTCATCGTCCGCCAAGCGATCAAGCGACGTGCGGGCGGTCGCTCCGATGACCGAGTGATAACGCGTCACGATCGCCTGCAAGGCCGAGCGGGCCCACGTATCGAGTTTCGCCTGCGCCTCGGCATCGGCTTCCAGTCGGCTCAGGCCGCGCGCCGTCACATCTCCGAGCAGAGCCGCGATGTCATCGGGCCGACCGTCCAGGCGGGTTTCCAACAATCCACGCAGATCGGCCAACAGATGGCCCACGACCTCCTCCAAATCGGGGTGGTCGGCCAAGCGATTTTGCAAGGCCTGCAACGGTCGGACGGCGGCGGCATCCCCGGCCAACAGCCGCTCGGCATAGGCGCCCACCGCTTCGTCGAGCCGACGGTTGAGCGGGTGGTCGGGCTGCGCCGCATGATCACGCATGACTTGGCTCAAGGCGCGCCGCACCCGGGCGGAGTCGGTCTCCGGGTTAACCAAAAAATGAGACGCGAGGCCCTTCAGGAGCGGCGCTTCGGCCCGGTAATTGGCGAGGGCGCTGCGCACTGCCTCTTCGATGAAACCGTCGAAGGCACCGGCATCGGCTTGATCGGCCAGCGTCTCCGCCAAGCTGGCCCATACCACCCGCGTATCGCCGGCGGCGAGTCTCGCCGTAAGCCAGCGGCCCGCGATAACGGATAGGTTGGCCGAACGAATCTGTTCGCGCAAAAGCGCGGTGAGAAACTCGCGCGGTTTGGCCGCATCGAGCTCCCCTGCGACCCGCCCCATCAGCGACCGCAGCCCATCCAGGGCCAGCGCCCGCCCCGCCGCCGAATCCAGTTGCGAGAGTAGCAGCCGACTCGCCGAAAAGCCCCCGAGTTGTGTCTGCAACGAAGCCGGGCTCAAGAGGTGGTTCTCCACCATGTCCACCAACCCGTCGGTGAGCTTCGGGCGGTTTTTCACGACCAAGTTGGTGTGTGGCAGGCTCGGCAGTCCCCACCGCCGCCCCGGCACCGGATGGAACAGCGCAGTCACCGCGAACCAATCCGCCACCCCGCCGATCAACGCCGCCTCAAAACCCGCCCGCAACAAGGTCCAGCCCACGCCCGCGCCATGCCCCACCCAAAAGCGATCGGCCACCTCCACCGCCACAAAACCCACCGCCGCAATCGACAACGAAAGGCGGCCAACGGGATTGGGACGTGGAGACGAAGGGTTAAGAGAGGACAAAAGAAAAGGGAGGCGACCGCGCGATTCCGAGAACGGAAACCTAAGGCTAAGTTAATGACGGACCCCAACCTTAGGTCGAGGTTGCAGCCCAACGACCATGACCCGCATTTGGCCCGCCTCATCGACGCGTCAACCGTCCCCCGAACCCTCAAACTGTCCGCGCACCTTTGTTTCCCGCCGGATCGACCCCACCGACCGCAGTCTTCAACGTCGTCTGCCTCTTTCCGGAGTTCCCCCACTCTGCGCGCCCACCCTTCCGCGATCCGCGCCCCCCCTCCTCGCCCCTGTGCTTCCACCCCGTCTTCACCATTTTTGCTTAACCGGACTCATCGCCGGCGCACTCACCACCGCCGCGACCAGCGCATCTGCGCCCCCTGAGTCCCATGCCCGCGTCACCAACCCTTCCCCGGCCCTGCCCGTCCCGCCCGGCCCGTTCGAGCCCACGTGGGCGTCATTGGAAAACAACTACCACGCGCCTGCCTGGTTCCTCGACGCCAAATTCGGCATCTTCCTGCACTGGGGCGTCTACTCCGTCGCCGCACGGCAGAGTGAGTGGTATCCGAAACACATGTATGCCACGCCGGGCATCGCCGCGTGGCACCGCGCCCAGTTCGGCCCGCAGGATGAGGTTGGCTACAAGGACCTGATTCCGCTCTTCACGGCCGAGCATTTCGACCCCGCCGCCTGGGCCCAGCTGCTCCGCCGTTCCGGCGCCAAATACGTCATGCCCGTCGCCGAACACCACGACGGTTTCGCCCTCTGGGACAGCGACCTCACGCGCTGGGACGCGATGGACATGGGACCGCACCGCGACCTCATCGGCGAGCTCGCCACCGCCGTGCGCGCCGAAGGCCTCAAGTTCGGCGTCTCCTACCACCGCATGGAACATTGGAGCTTCCTGTGGCCGATGGCCGACCTGAAGACCGACCTCTTCGATCCCGCCTTCGCCGATTTTTACGGACATCCCCAAGCGCCGCCCGCCTCCAGTGAACAGATGGGGGACGCCGAGGTCATGAACGGCCTTTCGACGCCGCAAAGCCCGGCCTTCCTCAACGAGTGGCTGCGCCGCGGCCAGGAGCTCATCGACAAGTATGCGCCCGATCTCATCTATTTCGACAATGGCGTGAACGGCCGCGGTTTCGATTCCATCAAGCTGCAGTTCGCCGCCTACTACTACAACCGCGCCGCCGCGTGGGGCAAAGCGGTCTCGCTCGCCACCAAGGGCATCAACGCCGCCGCGGGTCCCGCCTATCTCGCCGGCACCCTCCTCGACTTCGAGCGCGGGCATCCGTCGGACATCCGACCCGGTGCTTGGCAAACGGATACGACCGTGCACTCGCGCTGGGGTTACCTCGAGGACACGCAATACCGCAGCGTCGGCACCCTCGTCCACGAGCTCATCGACAACGTCAGCAAGGGCGGCAACCTCCTGCTCAACTTCGCCCCGCGCGCCGACGGCATTTTCCCGCCCGAGCAAGTCGCCATCCTCCTCGGCATCGGCGCCTGGCTCGACGTCAACGGCGACGCCATCTACGGCACCCGCCCGTGGACTCGATTCGGCGAAGGCCCGACCGGCTTAAACAACCCCGGCCACCTGCCCGAAGCCGAACGCATTCATCGCGAAGCCGTGGGCGACATCCCGCCGCCGAGCTACACGAAGGCCGATTTCCGTTTCACCACGAAGGGCAACACGCTCTACGCCATCGCCATGAACAGCTCGCCCCTCGGCGACTGGGTGATCACGTCGCTCGCCGGCGTCTCGCCCGATGAGGTGCGCCTGCTCGGCCACGACACCCCGCTCACCTTCACTGTGCAGCCTGATGGCTTGCACGTCACCCCGCCGTCCCACCTCGCCCATCAACCTGCCTACGCGCTCGCCCTCACCGGCCTGCCGACTCTTTCCACCCCATGAAATCCACCCTCCGCGCGCGTCTGGCGCTCGCCCTTGTCCTGTTCACGCCGTTTGCGTTTGGCGCGAGCCGCAGCATTCAACCGTTCGACGCCGACTGGCTTTTCCTCGAGGGCGACACGCCTTCCGCCGACGACCCGATGCTCGACGACGTGAATTGGGAACAGGTCAACCTGCCCCACGACTGGTCCATTCTCCAACCCGCCCGTAAAACCGAACCCTCCGGCCGCGGCGGCGGTTACCGGGCCACGGGCGTAAGCTGGTATCGGAAACGCTTCGCCCTGCCCGAGGCCGATGAAAACCGCCGCGTTTTTGTCGAGTTCGACGGTGTCATGGCCGACAGCCAAGTGTGGATCAACGGCCATCCGGTCGGCGGCCGCGCCTCGGGTTACGTGAGCTTCCGCGTGGAACTCACCGGTTTCCTGAAATGGGGCGAGGACGAGACCAACATTCTCGCGGTGCGCACCGACACCTCCGTCCAGCCCGACTCGCGCTGGTATAGCGGCCAAGGCATTTATCGCCACGTCCGCCTCGTCCTGACGGATCCCGTGCAGATCGCGCCCGGGGGCCTCTTCGTCACCACCCCCGAGATCGCCGCCGACCACGCCACGGCCCAGATCCACACCTCCGTTTACAACGGTTCCGACCACGCCCGCGACCTCGCCGTTTCCGTGCAAATCTTCGATCCCGCCGGTCAACCCGTGGGCACTGCGACCGCGACCACCCAAGCGGTCGGCATCGGCGCCACGGTAGACTTTACGGCCAGCGTCGCCGTTCCCGCCCCACAGCGCTGGGATGTGGGTCAAGGCCAACTCTACCGCGCCGTCGCCACCGTTAACGAAGCCGGGCAAGCGCTCGACGACGTCGCGACGACGTTCGGTATCCGCGACCTGCGCTTCGAGTCCGCCACCGGTTTCTGGATCAACGGTCATAACGTAAAGATCAAGGGTGTCGCGCTCCATCACGCGGCCGGTGCCTTCGGCGCCGCCGTGCCGCTCGATGTCTGGCGGCGACGGCTCGTTCAGCTTCAGTCGCTGGGGGTCAACGCCATCCGCACCGCGCACAACCCGCCCGACCCCGGTTTTCTCGATCTCTGCGATCAGCTCGGCCTGCTCGTGATGGACGAGTTCTTCGATGCCTGGACCGTCGGCAAGCCCAGCGCCGAACAGGGCTCCAACCGCTTCTTCCTCGCTTGGGGCCACCGCGACGAACGCGACACGCTGCGTCGCGACCGCAACCACCCCAGCATCATCCTCTGGAGCGTGGGCAACGAGATCCATGACACGCCCAACGCTCCGCTCGCGAAACGCATTTTGGCCGGCTTGGTCGGCATCGTCCATGAAGAGGACCCGACGCGTCCCGTCACCCAGGCGCTCTTCCGGCCCAACACCAGTCACGACTACGACAACGGCCTCGCCGACATGCTCGACGTGATCGGCACCAACTATCGCGACCACGAACTGCTCGCCGCCTGGCAGGAAGATCCGACCCGCAAAATCATCGGCACCGAGCAACGCCAAGACCTTGATACTTGGCTCGCCGCCCGCGACAACGCGCCCCACGCCGGCCAATTCCTCTGGGTCGGCATCGACTACCTCGGCGAGGCCGACTGGCCCAACCTCAACAGCGTTTCCGGCCTGCTCGACCGCACCGGCCGCATCAAGCCGCAGGGCTACCAACGCCAGAGTTGGTGGAGCGACACGCCGATGGTTTACATCGTGCGCGACGAGCCCGGTCTCCCGCCCGTGAGCCGCCGTGATCGCAGCCCCCGCCTCGTGCCCAACTGGACCCCCGTCGATCCCGAGAGCTACCAACAGGCCTCGCTCACGGTTTATAGCAATTGCGACGAGGTGGAGCTATTCCTCAACGACACCTCGCTCGGCGCCCAGCCCAAGCCGGCCGACGACTCCCCCCGCACCTGGGACGCCTCCTACGCGCCCGGCACGCTCCGCGCCGTCGGCCGCAACGGTGGCCAAGAGGTCGCGTCCTGCGTTTTGCGCACCGCCGGCCCTCCCGCCCGCCTCATCGCCGAGGTGGATCAGACGACCTTGAGCCCGGGCTGGGAATCCGTCGCGACCATCACCGTGCGCGCCGTCGATGCGCAGGGCGTGCCCACGCCGTGGGCGGATGACTTGGTCAGCGTCAAGATCGACGGTCCCGGCAAAACCGTCGCGATCGACAACGGCAACCGCACCGACAACGCGTCCTTCCAAGGCCATGCCCGCAAACTCCACCAGGGCGAATGCGTCGCCTTTGTCCGCCCGACCGCCGATCATGGCACGGTCACCATCACCGCCTCGGCCCCCGGCTTGGAATCCGCTTCCATCATGCTCACCGCCGCCCGACCCTGATTGCCCCGCGCTCCCGCCGAACGCTCTTATGAAACGACGTCCCGCCCGCTCCATTCGCCTCGCCGCCTTCGCGCTCGGGGCGCTCGCGGTTCCATCCGCCGCGTTCGCGGCGAATCCCATCATCACCGACACGTTTACCGCCGACCCGGCCGCACTGGTGCACGACGGCACCGTCTACCTCTACACCGGCCACGACGAGGCCCCGGAGAAACACATCGGCTACGTGATGAAGGACTGGCTGTGCTATTCCTCGACCGACATGGTCAACTGGACCGCGCACGGTTCGCCCCTCGCCGTCAAAGACTTCGCCTGGGCCTCCGCCAATGCCTACGCCGGCCAAGTCATCGAGCGCGACGGCAAGTTCTACTGGTATGCGCCGGTGTGGATGGATCAGCCGCGCGGTTTCGCCATCGGCGTCGCCGTCTCCGATTCGCCCACCGGCCCGTTCAAAGACGCCATCGGCGGCCCGCTCACCACGAGCGATATGACGCCCAATCCCACCAACCCCGAAGGCGTGGTCGTTTCTTGGGACGACATCGACCCGACCCTCTTCATCGACGACGACGGTCAGGCCCATATGTGGTGGGGCAACACCAAGCTCTACTACGCCAAGCTCAAGTCCAACATGATCGAGCTCGACGGCCCGATCCAGACGCTCCCGCAATTGCCCCACTTCGTCGAGGCTCCCTGGGTGCATCAACGCGGCGGGCTCTACTACCTCAGCTACGCCTACGGTTTCCCCGAACGCACCGCCTACGCGACGTCCGACACGATCACCGGTCCCTGGACCTATCGCGGCCTCATCCTCGGCCTCGCCGGCAACAGCAACACCAGCCACCAAGCGATCATTCACTTCAAGGGTCGCGACTACTGCATCTACCACGACGGCGGCCGGTTGACGGGCGGCAGTTTCCGGCGCTCCGTGTGCATCGACTACCTCGACTACCGGGAAGACGGCACCATCCGCCGCGTGATTCCCACGCTGGAGGGGGTCGGTTCGGCCGACGAGCCGCGCCCGTTTGTCGAACGCTAAGGCAAAACCGATCATCGCCCGTTTTTACCATGCCCCGTTTTGCTCTCACCCGGTTCTCCTTTCTCGCCCTGCTTCTTCCCTTCATGTCTTCCGCTGCCTCCTACAACATCCGTGACTTCGGCGCCGTCGGCGACGGGGTCGCGCTCGACTCTCCGGCCGTCAACGCCGCCATCGATGCGGCCACCGCCGCCGGCGGCGGCAAGGTCATCCTGCCGGCCGGCCGCTACCTGTGTTTCTCCATCCGGCTGAAAAGCCACCTCACGATCGAGTTCGCCCCGGGCGCGGTCATCGTCGCCGCCGATCCCGCCTCGGGCCTCGGCACCTACGACGCCGCCGAACCCAGCGAATGGACCGGGTATCAGGATTTCGGACACAGCCATTTCCAAAACAGCCTCATCTGGGGCGAGGACCTCGTTGATGTCTCCATCATCGGTCCCGGCCTCATCGACGGCACCGCAGGCATCGTGAAGTTCGGCCCCGGCGCCCGCAGCGATCCCGGCATCGACCCGACCGCCCGCATGGACGGCCTCGCCAACAAAGCCATCTCCCTGAAGAACTGCCGCAACGTCCTGCTGCGTGACTTCTCCATCCTGCGCGGCGGCCACTTCGCGTTGCTCGCCACCGGCGTGGATAACTTCACCCTCGATCATCTGAAGGTGGACACCAATCGCGATGGCTTCGACATCGATTCCTGCCGCAACGTCCGCATCACCAACTGCAGCGTCAACACGCCCAACGACGACGCCATCGTCCTGAAAAGCAGCTACGCCCTCGGCCACGCCCGCGCCACCGAGAACGTCACCATCAGCGACTGCCTCGTCAGCGGCTACGACATCGGCACGATGCTCGACGGCACCTTCCAGCGCAACGTGACCCACTCTCCCGACCAGGACGGCCCCACCGGCCGCATCAAGCTCGGCACCGAGTCCAACGGCGGCTACCGTCACATCACGATCACCAACTGTATCTTCGACCGCTCCCGCGGTCTCGCCCTCGAGACCGTCGACGGCGGCGCCATGGAAGACATCGTCGTGAGCAACCTCACCATGCGCGAGCTCTCGAACTCGCCCATCTTCATCCGCCTCGGCAATCGGGCCCGCGGCCCCGCGGGCACGCCCGTCGCGACCGTGAAGCGCATCCGCATCAGCCAGATCTCCGTCAGCGACGGCGACGGCCGCTTCCCCATTATCATCGCCGGTCTGCCCGGCCATCCCATCGAGGACGTCACCATTGAGGGGATACACGTTGAGTCCGCCGGCGGCATCACGATGGAAAACGTCGCCGAGCAAACGCCCGCCATGGTGAATCTCTTTTTCCAACGCGGCCAACCGCCCGAAACCGTCGGTCCGCGCGAACCGTTCGATGTGCCCGAACGCGAAGCCGGCTACCCCGAGCCGGCCAACTTCGGTCTGCTCCCCGCCAGCGCGGTCTATGCACGCCATGTGAAGAACCTTGTCATGCGGGACATCACCCACCGTGTCGCCCGACCCGACACGCGCCCCGCCGTCGTGCTCGACGACGTCAACGGCGTGCTCTTCGAAGGCCTCAGGGCCCCGCGCGAGAACGCCCCGCTTTTCCACCTGCGCGACGTCACCGACTTCGAGGCCTACCGCTGCGCCAACAGCCCCGATACCCGTATCGCCCAAGTCGAGCGGGAAGCGTGGTGAGCTAGGCCGGCTCGGCCTGGGCCGCCAACCATCGCCGCGGCGCGGCCCCGAACTGCGCGCGAAACCACGCGGTGAAATAGCACGCCGAGGAAAACCCCAGCGCGAGCGCCGCCTGCTTCACCGGCACCGCCTCCTCGCGCAACAGATGCGCCGCCGCGCGCTTGCGGCGCGCCAAGTGATAGGCCTTGGGCGTCGTGCCAAATCCCGCCACAAAAAGGCGGTTGAGTTGCGCCACGCTCAGTCCCACCTGGCGCGCCAACCACTCCAGATTCCAGCCCCCCGCCAAGGGCAGGCCGTTCAATACGTGCGCCGCCTGCAACGCCCGTTCGTCCACGGTCGTCGGCGTCGACGGCGGACACCCCGCGTCCGTCATCAGCCGGACAAATACTTCCAACCACGCCAGAAAATGCCGGTTCAAGGCCAAGTATTGGACCGCGTCCGCCCGCTTCCATTCCATGCCGGTGTCGGCCAGGGTAAAGTTCTTGGTGGCAAACCGTTCCAAGCGCTTCGCCAAGCGGCTCAACCCGCGAGCGCCTTCGCCGCGCAACACTGTCCCTCGTTCTGCGCCGATCAGCGGACGGCCATCGGGCCACCCCGCCTGAAAGCGCATCGAGAGAATCTCCGCCTCCGGACTGAACTCGCAGCGATGTTGCCCGACCGGCGGCACCATCCATTCCCCGACCCGCGCCGTCGCCCGGTGATTTTTCACCGTGGCCGTGACCGAGCCCACCCGCACCAACCAAGCCGCACTCGGCGACGTGCCTTCGCCTTCCCACACCATGCCCGCCACCGGATAGGCCCGATCATAGACGTAGACCGGTCGGCAATTCAGTCCGGACCAATCGCGCAGACGCAAAACCCCGGCCTCGGTATCGGAAAACATGAGCAGAAATCTATGTTTTTCGTCATGTTCTGACAAGACTCGAACCTTGTGCCCCCGGCTGGCCGCAGCGTCATACTGGAGGATGAAATCATACCCCTTCAGCGCCCGCCAACTTCCCCTTGATGACGCGTGGGACGTGATCGTGATCGGCGGGGGGCCCTCAGGCAGCACCGCCGCCGCCGCCGCCGCGCGTCAGGGGGCCCGCACGCTCTTGGTCGAATCGGCCGGCGCGCTCGGCGGCATGGGCACCAACGCCCTCGTGCCCGCATGGTGCCCTTTTTCCGATCAAACCCAAATCGTTTACCGCGGCCTCGCCGAGCAGGTCTTGCGCGCCTCCCTCAAGTCCACCCCCCACGTCCCGCAGGAACAACTCGACTGGGTGCCCATCAATGCCGAGGCCCTCAAAACGATCTACGAAGATCTGGTGCTCGGGCATGGCGCCAAGATCCTCTTCCACACCACCCTGGCCGCCGTCGAAACCGGTCCCGATGGCGAAATCGATTCGCTCATCGTCGTCAACAAAGCCGGCCTGTCCGCCCTGCGCGGCAAGGTTTACATCGACTGCACCGGCGATGCCGACCTCTGCCACATGGCCGGAGCCGAAACCATCAAGGGCGACGGCGCGGGCGGCTCGCTGATGCCCGGCACACATTGCTTTGTCCTCACCAACGTCGACGAATACGCCTATCGCCACGGCGAAAATCTCTATGCCGGCAACCCGCAGAGCCCTCTCTACGCCATTCGCGAGTCCGGCCGGTATCCGATTATTCCCGACACGCATCTTTGCGCCAACATGGTCGGTCCCGGCTCCGTCGGTTTCAACGCCGGCCACGTCTTCGACTTCGACAACACCGACCCGTGGAGCATTTCGCGCGGCCTCACCCACGGCCGCAAGATCGCCCGGGCGTTCCGCGACGCGCTCGCCGAATTCGCCCCTGCCGCGTTCGGCAATGCGTTCCTCGTCATGACCGGCTCGCAGATGGGCGTGCGCGAGACGCGCCGCGTGATCGGCGACTACGTGCTCACCTTCGACGACTACATGGACCGCCGCTCCTTCGACGACGAGATCTGCCGCAACAGCTACTTCATCGACATCCACCAAGACCAAAAAGCCGCCGCCAAAAACCACCAGGAGCGCGTGGCGGCCCAAAAGAAAACCTCCTGTCGCTACGGGCCGGGCGAATCTCATGGCGTCCCCTATCGCTGCCTCACGCCGCGCGGAATCCGCAACGCCCTCGTGGCCGGTCGCTGCATCTCCACCGAGCGGATCGTCCAGGGCAGCGTGCGCGTCATGCCCACCTGCCTCGCCATGGGCGAGGCGGCCGGTCTCGCCGCAGCGCTGGCCGCGTCCGCCGACTCGCCCGACGTTCATGCGGTGGATTCGCAACACCTGCGCACCCTGCTTCGCGAACACGGCGCCTACCTGCCGTAAGGCCGGGGCCACGGGCCGGATTCAAACGGTCAGGCAAGGTCGACCTTGCGCCCGAGGCCACGGCGGCCGTGTTTGTCGGCATGACCCTGCCCCGTTGGTGTTTCCCTCTCTTCGGCCTGCTCCCCGCCCTCTCCCCGGCCGCCACTTACGATTTCGCCGCGCATCTGCCGGCCCCGTTCACCGCCGAAAACGGCGCGGGCACCGACTTCGGCACCACCGCCACCCCCGGCCAACCGTTTTACTTCTCGGTCGCGGTGCCAGAAGGTAGCTACCGCGTCACGGTGACGTTTGGTTCGGCCCACGCGGCCTCGGATAACACCGTGAAAGCCGAATCGCGCCAGCTCCTGCTCGAACACGTCACCACCGCGCCCGGCGAATTCACCACGCGTAGTTTCCTCGTCAATACCCGCACCCCCGCCGTGCCCCCGCCGCCGCTCAACGCGCCCGGTGGCACGACCGTATTGCTCAACGAACGCGAACAAGGCGTCCTGCGCTGGGACGACCGTCTCACCCTGGAGTTCAACGGCCCCGCCCCCCACGTCGCCCAGATCGAGATCGAGCCCGCCCCCGACGCTCCTGTGCTCTACATCCTCGGCGACTCGACCGTCACCGACCAGCCATCGGGTGACTACTCCAGCTGGGCGCAGATGTTGCCCCGGTTTCTCGACGGTCAGATCGCCGTCGCCAATCACGCCGAGTCCGGCGAAACGCTAAAGTCGTTCCTCACCGAACTGCGCCTCGCCAAAGTGCTCTCCACGTTGAAAGCCGGCGATACGGTCCTCATGCAGTTCGGCCACAACGACCAAAAGTCCAACTGGCCGCAGACCTACGTCGAGCCGCACACCACGTGGCCCGCCTACCTGCGGGCCTACGTGGCCGAGATCAAACGCCGCGGCGCCACCCCCGTCCTCGTCACCTCCATGGAACGCCGCACGTTCACCGACGACGGCCACATCCGCTCGACGCACGGCGACTACCCGGCGGATGTGCGCGCCGTCGCCGCCAGCGAAGGCGCAGGCTTGATCGACTTGCAACCCGCCAGCGCGACGTTCTACGAAGCCCTTGGCCCCCAGGCCTCGCCCGTCGCCTTCGCCAACCACGGCAAGGACGGCACCCACCATAGTTTCTACGGCGGCTATGAACTCGCGCAGGTCGTCGCGCACGGCTTGCTCAATTCCCATCTGGCCATCGCGCAACACGTCCTGCCCGTCGTCGCCGACTACGATCCAGCCCACCCCGACGCGCCCGCCAGCATCACGTTTACGGAAAGCCCGCCTCTGTCCGTCGCCGACCCCCAAGCCAAGCCCCGCGGCAATTAAGACGGGCGGGAAACGCGGGGAAGGATCAATACAGGCACGGGCGACGCGTCTTGTGGACAAGACGCGAAATCAAAACCTCGTTCGCCCCGAGGATCCCTGACGATTAACGCACGCCCATGCTTCACGCTTGAGGTGTGGCCGATATCTTTGCCCTCGGATCGCGCGGCCCGCCGCTGCGGCCATAGGTTTGGTCCAGCCAGGGCGAGCTGAACAGGAAGTCGGCCGAGGCCGCGTTCATCGCGCATGGCACGTTCCACAAAACCACCAGTCGCAGCAGCGCCTTGACGTCGGGATCATGGGGCTGCGCCTCCAGCGGATCCCAAAAAAAGATCAACAAGTCCAAGCGCCCCTCGGCGATAGCCGCGCCCAGCTGTTGGTCACCGCCCAGCGGACCACTCATGAAGCGCGTCACCGGCAAACCGAGGGCCTCGGCGACCAATCCACCGGTCGTCCCAGTGCCGAAAAGTTCATGCCGCGCCAGAGCCTCGCGATGGGCCCGCGCCCAAGTGAGCAACGCGGCCTTCTCGTGATCATGCGCCACGAGCGCGATACGCTTGCGCGCGCCCAGAGGCGGCAAAACGGTGCGACCATCCGGGGAAAAACTCATGCCGCCGATGTTCGGCCTTCGCCTTCCCCAAGGCAACGCCCGAGCCATCGCGGGCTCTTCTCCAGAGAAGCGATGAACGAAAACCCCGCCCCACTCCGTGTCGTGAAAAATTACCCGTTGCAGGACGTTTTAGGCTCAGGAGCTCCCATCTATCCCGGCGCGCGAAGCAGAGAAACCTTCGTCGCGGCCCCGGTTACTCGACCATCCACAGGCTGATGGAACTGCTTGATAAGCAAGATCGAAGCCCCCCTGCTGAACATAGGTCGTCCAGCTTAAGGATGCGAATTCCCGGACCAGACATTCCAGACCTCAGCGTCGCCCCCTCCGGCGGACCGATCACCGCAATATTGGGGGGGATCGCCGCACCGATTCCTCTCCTCTGTTACTCCGTGAATGCGCTGCTTCAGCAGGAAACCTATCTGCCGTCGCGGCGAGGGTCGGGCATCACGGTTGATGGACAAGCCGCAGGTTGGCTGGCGATCTCATATCTCTGTCTGGCGTGCCTCGTTCACTTCCATTTTTTTGGGGGGGAAACATGACGCCCCTTTATAGATTTCGGCTCCCCCTGGTCTGCCTCACCCTCATGGGCTTCATCCTTTTGACCGGCCTCTTTGTTCATGGCTATTTCGCCTGAACCCTTCGACAAAAACAGATGCAGCCAAAGGAAGTCGCCGCGAGCTATGATCAAATCGCCTCGCGGTGGGCCCATGACACGTTCAACCGCACAAACGGAATCGCGCAGCACCAGCGCGCGCTTCAGTTCGTCGCCCGGCACGGACGCGCGCTGGACGTGGGATGTGGGAGCAGCGGGCGCTTCATCGATCTGCTTACAACGCACGGCTTCCAAGTCGAGGGGTTGGACTTGTCAGCAGAAATGATCCGACTCGCCCGCTTGAGACGTCCGAACGTGTGTTTTCATCACGCCGACATCTGCACGTGGGAGCCCGACCAACCCTACGATTTCATCACCGCTTGGGATAGCATCTGGCACGTTCCCCTCAAAGACCAAGAGCACGTCTTGAAGAAGCTATGCGGAGCCTTAAATAACGGCGGCGTGTTCATCGGAACAACCGGGGGGCTGGACGAACCCGGGGAGAAAAATGACTCCGCCATGGGGCCTCCGATGTATTACAGCGTGCTGGGAATTCCACGAACCCTCGAGATTCTCGCGGCCGCAGGCTGCAGTTGCCGACACCTTGAGTATGATCAATTTCCCGAAAAGCATCTGTATTTCATCGCCCAAAAAATCTAGCTCCCCAGCGCCAGCTGTTCAACCGAATCCACCCATCACCCGCCATGCAGAAGGAGGAGATCACCGCGATATTTGATCAGCAGGCTTCATCATATGATGAGAAGTGGCAAAAGACTGCGCCGATCAATCAGGCCCTGCATTTACTCGTCAGCAACGTGCTCGCGGGCCTTCCTTCCGATGCAAAGATCCTGTGTGTCGGCGCAGGGACCGGAGCCGAAATCCTCTATCTCGCGAAGGTGTTTCCCAACTGGCACTTCACGGCGGTCGAGCCGTCCGCCGCGATGCTCGCGGT
This sequence comes from uncultured Opitutaceae bacterium, assembly GCA_963974355.1. Lineage (GTDB taxonomy): Bacteria > Verrucomicrobiota > Verrucomicrobiia > Opitutales > Opitutaceae > Actomonas. The sequence continues at coordinate 15,874 of CAXBDS010000017.1, read as the reverse complement.
GTGCCGAAACTCCGCGGAGGCAACGGGGATCGCCGCCCAGTGCCGGTTTCAGTGCGGCTATCTCGACTCTCTCCAGACGAGTGAACGGTTTCATGCGGCCATCGCCTTTCTCGTTTCGCAATTCATCGTCGATCGTCCAAGTCGGATCGCATTCTTCCGAGCTATCGCGGATCGTCTTCATCCCGCCGGGGCGCTGGTCAGCTCTGATCTCGCCGGAGACATGGAAGCCCCTGAAGACCGAAGTCTCCTGGAGGTTTGGTTTCGGCTGACGAGCACCGGGGGCCTGTTTCCCGAAGGAATCGAGCGTATGAAAGACGCCTACAAAAAGGATGTCGCTGTTCTGCCGGCCCGAGAAGTCAGTGACATTATCTCAAGCGGGGGATTCGACCGCCCGGTGCAATTCTATCAAGCGGGACTCATCCATGCGTGGTATTCCCAACGATCACCCGCCCTTGAGAGCTGAAATCCTTTCCGAAATGCGCGGGGAGTCCGAATTCATGGAACCTTGGCCGCCCGGCCATTGCCGAAGGAAGGGTCCGCATTCCCCGCCCGCGCTTCCGCTCAGCTTCTAAACCGGTCGCCTCTGCGGTGCAGACTCCTCCAACCGTCGGCTAACATTTCTCCTCATGCCCAACCAACACCATCCAACCCGGGTCCGCTATATCTCGCTCCTCGCGCTCGGAGCCACCCTTTTCCTCAGCGGTTGTGGCACGCGACTCTGGGGCGAAGGTGGCGGCGGGGTCACACCGCGAGGCGGCATTTCCGTGCCTCTTGGCGACGGGAAATAACGTCTGCTTCAGCCCCAGCTGCGGGCTTTCGCCCCCGGAGCGCTTGACCGACCGGCGGCGAAAGCATCGGCCGAGCACAGCCTCGGCAACCGATACGACAGGGGGCCGGAACGTGACCCTTTTAACCGGGTCACTACGCATGGATAGAAACCCGGTTTGCCGGCGATTCCGTCTTCCTCCCCCCATGCGTTTTCCGTCTTTCCCGTCCTCCCACTCACTCCCGGCAGTCCGGCCCCGCTTGCGTTGGATTGAGGCCCTGATCATCGCCGTCCTTATTCTGCTCGCCACCGCGTTGGCGGTTCCGGCGATCCACCGCGCCCGAACAGGCTCCCCCGAAACCGAAGCAACGTCTTGGCGCCAAAAGACGGCGACCCCGACGCAGCCCCCAGCGACCTTCGCTCGTCCGCCCGAATCGGCCTAAAATTCTACGCGTCTTTCGCGCAAACCGAGTGACATCGGCACAATTCGCGCTTCCCTTAAGCCTTAAATGAGCGCCCCCACGCCGGACTTGGCCCTTTTTCAAGTCATGCATTTCTGCCTCGGGTTGAATGCAGACGGGCAACCCACCCAATCTCGCGAGGTCATCGGTCGCCATCGCCACGTCGAGACGGCATTCGTCACCGCCCAGCTCGCCGCCGTGCAATGCTGCCGCCGCCTGCGCCAGTCCGCCCCGGCCGCGACCCATTCCGACAACGATAACGAACCCGATCGGGAGGCACGCAGCGCCGCCGAGCGCATCCAACTCTGCGATACCGAATGGGGCTACGACGTGCGCCGCGAAGGCCTGGTCGTGGAACGCTTCTGGGTGCACGACCGCTCCCCGGCGGATCTCAACTTCTGATTCCGCGTGGCGCGCCGCCGCCTGCGGCCCGATTCGCCTCGAGGTAAACGAATCCACCGACGCCGGCGCCACTGCGCACTTGCATGACGGCGGCACCCGTCCTGACGATGCAGGTCACGCATGACCACCGTGCCCTTGGAAATTTTCTGGCCCGACTTCGACAGTTCGGATGATCGGACCGCGCTCCAGGAGCTCGCCGCCGGGTTCGGTCGCTTGGGCGCCATCACCGATGTCGCCCGCTTCGCCGAGGCGATGCAGCAACGCGAGGAGCAACAACGCACCTGGCTCGGTCGCCGCACCGCCCTGCCCCACGCACGGATCGCCGGGGTCTCGCAACTCTCGCTCATCCTGGCGCGCCATCGAACCGGCCTCGTCTGGGGCACGCCCGACCAGCGGGCCCACCTGTTTTTCTGCGTCGCCGTGCCGCCCAATGCCGGCGTGGACTACCTGCACCTGACGCAGCGCATCACGCGCACCTTGCGCGACCCGCGGCGCTACCAGGCGTTGCTGGCGGCGACCGACGAATCCGACCTCTCCGCAGCGTGGCACGTGGCCCCATGAGCGGGCGGGAGGAGAACCACGGCGCCGCCGGCGGCGATCCGTCACAGCCTGCGCCCGCCGAAACCGCGACCCTCAAACAGTTCCGCCGCCTCCTCTGGCTGGCCCGTTTCGTCACCCGGTGGCGGATTCCGGATCAGCACCGCCTGCTCGTCTGGGCCATCGTGGTCGGCGCCCTCGGCGCCCTCGCCGCCCAAGGCTTCAAGCACGTCACGGCCGGCGTGCAGTGGCTGCTCACCCAGCGGGTCGGCGGCTACGTGGAGACATTTCACGCCATGAGCTTGGAGCAACGCGTGCTGGTGCCGACGGTGGGCGGCCTGCTCGCCGGGCTCGTGCTCATGCTCGGCACCCGTTTCGTGCGACGACGCGCCACCGACTACATGGAGGCGGTGGCGCTCGGCGACGGCGATTTACCGGTGCAGGCGAGTTTGGTGAAGTCGGCCAGCGCGCTGTTCTCGATCGCGTCGGGCGCGGCCATCGGGCGGGAAGGTCCGTTGGTGCAGCTCGCGGCGTTGGCGGCCTCCCTCGTCGGGCGCCTGCGCCGCCTGGCTCCGGCGCGGCAACGCCTGTTGGTCGCGTGTGGTGCGGCGGCAGGCTTGGCGTCGGCCTATCATGCGCCGCTGGGCGGAGCGTTGTTTGTGGCGGAGATCGTCGTCGGCTCGATCGCGATGGAGAGTTTCGGTCCGCTCCTGCTGGCCAGTGTCACCGCGACGTTGACGACGCAGGCCTTCGAAGGGGTGGAACCGATCTACGCGTTTTCCGGTTTCGCGGTCCAAGGCACGTGGGAAATCGCGCTTTACGGTCTGCTCGGGCTCGTCTGCGGCGCGACCGCGTGGCTGTGGATGCAGGTGTTGCGTCAGGGCAAACTGGCGTTTGGGCGGCTGCCGGGCCCGCTCTGGGCGCGCATGGCGACCGGCGGTCTGATCATCGGTTTGCTCGCGGCGTGGCACCCCGAGGTCACGGGCAACGGCGGCAGCGTGATCCGCATCCTGCTCGGCTCGGACTACGGGCCGGGGTTGGTCGCGCTGCTTCTGCTGCTCAAGGTCGCTGCGACGTGTGCGGCCTTTGGTTCGGGGGCGGTGGGCGGGGTGTTCACGCCGTCGCTGTTCGTCGGCGCGTTTACGGGCTGGTTGTTTGCCTGGCTGGCGGGCGCGGCGTGGCCGGCGTTGGGGTTGTCGCCATTGGATTTCGCGTTGGTGGGCATGGGATCATTTCTCGCGGCATCCACGCGCGCCCCGGTCATGGCCATCGTGATGCTGTTTGAGATGACGCTCTCCTACTCGCTCATGTTGCCCCTCATCGTCGGCGCCGTGATCGCCTACGGCGTGGCGCGCGCGATCGGCGCCGACTCGCTCTACGGCGAAAGCCTGCGCTCAGGCCCGCGCAGCATTTTCGACCGCGGCCTCGCCGAGGTGACGGTGGGCGACATCATGCGCAAGAGCACCAACCGCTTGAGTCCCGGCGCGAGCTTCGGAGCGATCGCCGGGCGTTTCCTGCGCACCGGCATGGGCGAGATCTGGGTCACGGAGGAATCCGGACGCTGGCGCGGCGCGATCCTGCTCAACGACGTGGAGCCCTTTCTGAAAGAGCCGATGCTGGCGGAAACCATCATCGCCGGCGACATCCTGCGCGAAGACCTGTCGCGCCTGCCCCCCGGCTTGCATTTGGCGGAAGCGTTGGCGCTGTTCAGCAAGAGCCCGCATGAACGCCTGCCCGTGATCGACGACCACGGCAATTTCGTCGGGGCGGTCGGTCGCGCCGACGTCTATCTCACGATCTCCGAGCTCACCCGCCGCGCCGGCACCGCCGCCAACGCCTAACCCTGGGCTTCGGTGCGAATCGCGCGCAGCACCGTCTTCATCAGGCCCGGAAACCGCGCCTCCAGATCGCCAATGCGCAGGCGATTGAGGTGCTCCTTGCCCTCGGCCGTCGTCTCGATCACGCCCGCCTGACGCAGGATTTTGAAGTGATGCGACATGCTGGATTTCGGGCGATCGGCCAGCAGCGCGGTGCACGAGAGCGGACGCCCCCGCGACGACGCCAACTGCCCCACGATCGCGAGCCGCGTCGGGTCGGACAACGCATACATCACCCCCGTCAGCTCAAACTGATCGGGCGAGGGAAATTCGAGGGCAGCCATAGGGAACAACAGATTCACCGCGGGTGAAAACGCGAGTCATCGGTTCGAAATGCCTCGAATCGTTTCGGGCCCGCGGGTTTTCGGTCAAAAAACTGGCGAGGGCATTTGCGGCGGCGCAACAGTTCGACTTCTGTCGAACTGTTTAGCCTTCCTCCTTCGCAACTGATCGACCCTCAACACCTGTAATCATGGACTATCGTTTTCTCGGCGGCTCCGGCCTCAAAGTTCCCGTTCTCACCCTTGGCACCGGCACCTTCGGCGGCAAAGGCCCGCTCTTCGAATCCTGGGGCGGCAGCACCGTCGAACAGGCCAAACGCCTCGTCGACATCTCGCTCGACGCCGGTCTCACCATGTTCGATTCGGCCAATGTCTACTCGGACGGTTTGGCCGAAGACATTCTCGGCCAAGCCCTCGCCGGACGCCGTGACCAGGTCCTGATTTCCACCAAAGCCACGTTCCGGCGCGGCGACGGTCCCAACGATATCGGTTCGTCACGCTTTCATCTCACTCAAGCGATTGAGGGCAGCCTAAAACGGCTCCGCACCGACCACATCGACCTGTTTCAACTCCATGGTTTCGACGCACAAACTCCGGTGGCAGAGACGCTCGCGACCCTCGACGACTGCGTGCGGGCCGGAAAAATCCGCTACATCGGTGTGTCCAATTTCTCCGGTTGGCAGCTCATGAAGTCGCTCGCCACCTCCGAGCGCTATGGCTGGTCCCGCTACGTCGCCCACCAGGCTTACTATTCGCTCATCGGTCGTTCCTACGAATGGGAACTCATGCCCCTCGGCGTCGACCAACACGTTGGCGCAGTCGTGTGGAGCCCGCTGGGCTGGGGCCGGCTCACCGGCAAGATTCGCCGCGGTCAAGCGCTCCCGGCCACCAGCCGATTGCACGCGCAGGCCTCGATCGACGCGGGCCCGCCCGTGGAGGACGAGTATCTCTACCGCGTCGTCGATGCGCTCGACGCCGTCGCCGCCGAGACCGGCAAAACCGTCCCGCAGATCGCCCTCAACTGGGTGCTACACCGCCCGACGGTCTCCACGGTGGTCATCGGCGCCCGCAACGAGGAGCAACTGCGCCAGAATCTCGGCGCCATTGGCTGGCAACTTACCTCCGAGCAGGTCGACCGGCTCGACGCCGCCAGCTCAACCCCGCTCGCCTACCCTTACTTCCACCAGAAGTCTTTCGAGCGAAACCCATTCGCGGTTAAGCTCTGAGCTGAGCGATAACCCGACTAGGAGCTGTCCCGGGGCATCGTCGCCGCGTCGTCCGCCCGGGCCATCTCCGCGCGGATCTCCGCCACGAGTTCGAAGGAACGCAGGCGGGCGTCCCGGTCGTAGGCCGCGGTCGTGATCATCAGCTCATCCACGCCCGTGCGGGCGATAAAGGCTTCGAGCCCGCGCCGCACGGTTTCGCGCGAACCCACCACGGCCTCGCCGAAGGCATGGTCGACGCCGGCCAATTCCATGGCCGAAGCGACCTGCCGGATGTCGTCGACCGGAGGCGGCAGCCGAGTCGGCCGGCCGCGGCGCAGGTTCACAAACACCTGTTGCCACGACGTAAAAACCCGCGCCGCCGCCGCGTCGGTCTCCGCCGCAAACACACCGATCGCCGCCATCGCGTAAGGCTGGGGCCATTCCTCCGACGGCCGAAATTCGCGCCGATAAATATCCAGGGCCTGCCCGAGCAGCTCCGGCGCAAAGTGGGAGGCAAAGGCAAACGGCAGGCCATACTGCGCCGCCAGTTGCGCGCTGAACAAACTCGATCCGAGCAACCAGATCGGCACGTTCAAACCCGCGCCCGGCACCGCCCGCACCGCTTGGTGCGGCTGGGCCGCCCGGAAATAGCCCTGCAGTTCCCGCACGTCCTGCGGAAACGAATCGGAGGTATCCGCGTGGTCGCGACGAAGCGCGCGTGCCGTGCGTTGGTCCGTGCCGGGCGCCCGTCCGAGACCGAGATCGACCCGCCCCGGGAAAAGCGATTCGAGGGTGCCGAACTGCTCGGCGATCACGAGCGGCGCGTGGTTCGGCAGCATGATCCCGCCCGAGCCGATGCGGATGGTCGAGGTCGCCGCGCCCACATGGCCGATGACCACCGCCGTCGCCGCGCTCGCGATGCCGACCATGTTGTGATGCTCGGCCAACCAGAAGCGGTGAAAGCCCAGACGCTCCACATGCTGAGCCAAATCACGCGTATGATTCAGCGCCTGCGCGGGCGTGCCGTCTTGCACGATGGAGGAAAGGTCGAGGACCGAAAACGGGATCATGCGGGACCCTACGCAAAGTCGCCGACTTTGCATCCCGCGTCCGCATTTCCCGTGATTAACGGTCGGCGATCTGTTCAAGCACCGCCCGGAAACGCGCCGGTTTGATCGGCTTCATCAAGAAGTCGTCCATGCCCGCCTGGAGGCACTTCGTGCGGTCATCCACGGTCACATCGGCGGTGACCGCGATGATCGGCAACGCCCCCCCGTCGCGCGCAAGCGCCTGGGCCGCGCGGATGCGACGGGTGGCCTGAATCCCATCCATTTCGGGCATCTGAATGTCCATCAACACGACGTCGAAACGCTCGGCCTCGAGACGGTCGATCGCCTCCCGACCGTTAAGCGCGAAAACGACCGAGTGGCCCAAGCGCTCGAGCATCACGCCGACGAGACGACGGTTGAGCGCGTTGTCCTCGGCCACCAGCACGTGCAACGCGCGACCGGAAGGCGGGACGGTCTTGGTTTTCGTTTCCACCGCGACGGGAACCACTGCCGCGGGCGCGACCGGCTCCTCCGCGGGGGAGCTTTGCTCGACTTCGGCCAAGCGCAACGTGGCCACAAAGGTCGACCCCTTGCCCACCGCACTGACCACCTCCAGTGTGCCGCCCATCAGCCCGCAAAGTCGCCGCGAAATCGCCAACCCCAGCCCGCTGCCCCCATAGCGCCGCGTGATCGAGGTGTCGGCTTGGGAGAACGCGGCGAACAAGCGCTGCTGTTGCTCCGGGGAGATGCCGATGCCGGAGTCCGTCACGGCCAGACTGAGTCGCCAGCAGCGCACGATCGCCGTCGCGGTCGCCGCCCCGCCGGAGGGGTTGTCGGGCTCGGCCGTCACCGCGACGGAGATCGTGCCCTTGGCGGTAAACTTCACGGCGTTGGAGACGAGGTTGATCAACACTTGGCGGACGCGGGTCACGTCCCCCACGAAGTCGTCCGGCACATTCGCCGCCACCGTGGCTTCGAATACGATCCCCTTGCCCGCCGCCGCGCCGCCACACAGCCGCGCGACATCGTCGACCATGCCACGCAGAGAGAACGGCACCGCTTCCAACTCGATGGCGTTGGCCTCGATCTTGGAGAGATCCAGGATGTTGTTGAGCAGCCCGAGCAACATCTCGCCACTGCTCAGGATCGAGTGCATGAATTCCCGCTGTTGCTCATCCAACTTTGACGTCTCCATCAGCCGCGCAAAGCCGAGCACCCCGTTCAGCGGCGTGCGGATTTCGTGGCTCATGACCGCGAGGAATTCCGATTTGGCGCGATCAGCGGACTCGGCGGCTTCCTTCGCCGTCGCCAGATCGCGAGTGCGCTCGATCACGAGCTCCTCCAAGTCGCGCCGGTGCCGATACAACTGCGCAAACGTGATGCCGGCAAACTGCCCCGGCAAGCCGAGCGAAAAAGCGAAAATCCCCATCGCAAACACCGGTGAAAAACGCGTGGGATCAGCCACCGTAAAAGGCCCGCCGCCGGCCGTGATCGCGCTCAGCCCATAGATCGAAACGACCAGAATCGTGACCACCACCCCCCGGGCCCCCGAGATGATCGCCGCCACCAACGCCAACGGAATCGCCAGGTAAATCAGCGGTTCGAGCACCTGATCGCTCAACCAACACACCGCCATCGCCGCCGCCACCACGCCGAGATGCGCCAGCCAACGCGGCGCGCCCCGGCGCACCAGGCCCGACTCCCACGGCCCGTAGACCAGCGGCATCACCAAAAACACCCCGAGCGCACTCGAGATCGTGATGCTGCCCGTGCGGATCCAAAACTGCGGCAACGTCAGCCCCGGCAGATAGCCCGCCACGTAGATGGTCGCGATCACCGCCCAGGCCGTAAGCACCGCCGGCAGGAACGCCACGCCGAACGTAAACTTCAGAAACTCCACGCCATCGAGGAAGGGATTGCCCTTGAGCCAGCGTTTCCAGACGAGGCACGACAGCGCCGGACCCGCGGTGTTGGCCGCGCAAATCAGCAGGCTGTAAGGCCGGAAGGAGAGTAGCGCGTAGTCGTTGGCGAGCGCCACGACCGCCCAATTCGCCAGCAGGATCGTGGGCAACGCCGACCAGCCGATCGGTCGCAGCAACCCGACGAGCGCCACCCCGGCCGGCAACCAGATCGCGGTAACATTGGTCGGCGGCAACGAGATGAGCTTCATCGCGGCAAACGCCGCTCCGACGATGAGCCCCAACAGCAACCCGTGTTCACCTGCTATCAGCAGAACTCGGCGAAGCTCGTATCGTCTGGTGGTTCCCATGCGCCCGTCGAGAACGCTGGGAAACCGCACCGTCGCTGGCAATGCGACACATCGCCAAAAAACGCCCGGGCGATCCTGCCCGACGCGCCCCTCAACGCGCGCCCGCGGGCAGGCTCACATCAGCGAGCTGCGCCGCCACCGCCGGCCCGCCGGTGCGCTCGCGTGGCTTGATCACGACCATCACGCCGTGCGGATCCTGCAGTGAAAATGCGCCCTGCGGCCACCACCGGGTCACGGGCAAGTCCTTGGTCGGCCACGCCGCCGCCCCCAGGCGCCGGCGCTCGGCCCTGGCATCGGCCACTTCCAACGTCAGCCAAAACCCCCGCCCATCACCCGCGCAGACGAGTTCCGCCGGCGTCGTGCCGATTTCCTCCTGGAGCAGCACCAGCTGGGCGCCGCAGGGATGCAGCAGGCGCACGCTGCCCTCGCCTTCGCCGACGGTGCGAAACCCGAGTTGTTCGGTGTAGAAATCCCACGACACGAAAAGCCGGGGCGTCACGAGGCCGGCAAAAAACGGCGACGGAAAGAGCGGAAAATCATCGGTATCCATGGGGAGCTCCGGCGATCGGCCTACGCCTGCGCCTGCACGGGCCGGCGGTGATGGATGAGAAGAGAGTTCCCGTCGGGATCGGCCACGACCGCCATGCGGCACACGCTCGAATCCATCGGCTCGACCAGAAAGGGCACGCCGGCATCGCGCAACACCGCCACGGCGTCTTCAAATTCACTCACCTCGAGAGCGATCGCCGGCCCGTCGGCGGAGGGCTTCCACTGCTCGGATGACATGTTGGAGATCGCGAGCGTGCTCTCGCCCAGATCGTATTCGATCCAAGCCGTGTCCTCCTGCTCGAAAGTCGTGGCAGGCGTGAGCCCCAGCAGGCCTTCATAAAAGGCGCGGGCACGGAGAACGTTGGTGATCGGATAACCGGTAAACGCGACGGCGGTGACGTTGATCGCAGGGCGGGATGTGCTGGTGGTAGTCATACGCCGGCAATCATACCCCCGCCTCCTGACAACCCCCTGTCAGGAGGCTTGAAAAGAATGGGTTACGACGCGCGACCGGTCATTGGGCCGCGGGCGATTCGTGCTGCGCCATCACCTTCTGCGCGAGCGCGTGCACCTTGCGACGCAGCGACGCCGGGCCGAGCGCGCGGGCCCCGGTGCCAAACGACAGAATCCATTGCGCCATCCAATCGAGGGAAAAGGTGAACAGAGTAAACGCCGTGCCCCCGTCACTCGCCTCGCCCGGAATCAATGTCGCGTAGCTCTCCCGACGCGCCCGTTCCTCGGAGCGCCGACAGAGCCACACCCTCACCTCCACACTGTCGGCACGATTGTCGGACTCGTTCATGTGCGCCTGGAGCGAGAAGCCTTCCCGGGGCAGGAACGTCGTCGTCAACAGCGCCAATTCGCGGATGCGATCGATACGGAAATGCCGAATGCCTCCACGCAACTGGCACCATGCCACGAGATACCACGCGCCGCCGTAGAACACGATGCCCTGCGCCTCGACGTCCCGCTGGATCGTCTCGTCGCGACCGATACCGTGATACGTCATGCGCAACAGCCGTCGCAGCACGACGCCCTGTTGCACCGTGAAGAGCCAACGTTGGTCGGCCACCTCGGGCGCCGAGCGGCCCGGCCGACCAAAGACGAGCGTGCGGCTCGCGAGTTTTGCCACGTGATCCTGGCGATCGCGGGGCAGGACGGCCCGCAGTTTTTCCAAGGCCGAGCTCATCGGCGTGTGCAACGAGGCGTCGGTAAACTGCTTCACCAACTCCCCGCCCACGAAGAGCGACGATGCCTCTTCCGCGGTGAACATGACCGGCGGCAAATGGTAGCCGCGCAATAAGGTGTAGCCCACGCCGGCCTCCCCCGAGATGGGCACGCCAGCCTCGCCGAGCGCCGCCATGTCGCGATAAATCGTGCGCTCCGTGACCGCGAAATGCTCGGCCAACTCCGCCGCGCGCACGACCCTGCGCCCTTGCAGGTGCATGACCAGCGCGACGAGGCGATCCGTGCGATTCATCCCGCCCACGATGCGACGGCGACGATGATCGCCAACCCGTATTTCAGCTCATCGTCACGCCGCCCCGCGTTCTGCCAACTACCGGGCCGTGACACCCTTCACGCCGGCAATGATCTCGGCGCTTTCCGGGCGCTCCTTGTAGCCGTCGCGCATGAGTTTCACGCGAATCGTGCCGCTTTGATCAACGATGAACACGACCGGATGCGGGATGCCTACCCCGCGCCCCTTGGCCTCCCGGTTGCGGATGCCATAGGCGTCGATGACGTGGCTCCCCACGTCGGAGAGCAACGGGAAGGTGAGACCGAGTTTTGCGACGGCCGCCGCATTCGTTTCCGGCGCGTCGTAGCTGATCGCGACCAACGTCACGCCCGTCGCCTGAATCGCCGCGAGGTCCTTCTCCAGGTCCTGCAACTGGCGCCGGCAAAACGGGCACCAATCCGCCGAACGCACGAAAACCAGCGCCACGTTGCCCTCGGCGAGCAAGGCCTTCAACGCGACCTCGCCCCCGGTGGCACTCGGCAGCGTGAAATCGGCCGCGGCATCGCCCACCTTCAGTCCGGGCATCATCGCCCTGTCGGATGCCGTCGGCATCGGATCGGTGGCAGATTTGCCGGGCATCGGATCGGCTTGAGCCGCGACGGCCAACATCGGCACACCGAGGGAGAGGAACAGAACGCGAAGGAACGATTTTGTGAGGGTCATGATGGTAAAGTTTTTCGACGGCGCGTAGCGTTGCCCAAGCCGCCATGAGAGTCACCGACCTCGCCAAACATTCCGTAAAACCGTCACCTTTCCCTCGCCGCCGCCCCGCCCTCGTTTCGCTGATCCCGACCGGCGCTCGGCTCCCCGCCCAGACGGCCACCGCCACCGTCCCAGAAGAGCTGCCCTCGGCCGAAGATGTGCGCGCCCTCTACGATGCGGGCCAAACTTTGTTCGATACCTACGCGCCCGACGAAATCAAAGCCGAGTTTCGTTTCCCCACGCGCGAAGAATGGGACGCCTTTGCCGCCCGGCTGGACCACGCGATGAAGACCGGCTCGCTCGAAGAAATCGCACACTATCAACCCGAGGCCCAAGCGGCCCTGGCTGCGTTGCGAGCGCTGCCGTCGGAATACCAACCCTTCGCCACCTGGCTCGAAGATCGGCTCGACTACATCGAGGACCGAGCCCACCCCGCCGCCCGCCGCCACCATCCCACACTACGACCTGTGGCTCCGCCGCATGGCCGATCGCCCGGTGCCCGCCGGCGCCGCCCGTTATCTGGCGGACCTTCAGGAAATCTTTCAACAGACCGGTCTGCCGCCGGCCTTGGCGTGGATCGCCGAGGTCGAATCGAGTTTCAAAGCCGACGCCCGCAGTCCCGTCGGTGCCCGCGGCCTGTTCCAAATCATGCCGGCCACCGCCAAGGAGCTCGGGCTGCGCCTGCTGCCGTTCGACGAACGCACCAATCCCCGTAAAAGCGCCCGCGCCGCCGCCTCTTACCTTGATCAGTTGCACGAGCGTTTTGCCGATTGGCCGCTGGCCATCGCCGCCTACAACGCCGGCCCTGGTCGCGTGAGCCGCACGCTGCACGCTCATAATGCCGCCACCTACGCCGCCATCGCCGAATTCCTGCCCGCCGAAACCCGCATGTATGTGCCCAAGGTGCTCGCGACGATCACGCACCGCACCGGCCAGCCGCTCCCCGCGCGCTGATCACGACCGCGCAACATGGAACGCACCGAGGGTTCAGGCCGAACGACGCCGACGCCACGCCCCCATCCCCAATCCCATCACGCCCAAGCCCAAGGCCAACGAAGCCGGTTCCGGGATGGCAGACAAGTCGGTCGCCGCAGAGGACAGGCCCGTCAAGGTCGCCACCAACGTGCCTTCCACCGTCATGTTCTTCACGGCGTCACCCCCGCTGTAGAGGCTGACGAAAAAGCCCGTCGGGTTGCTCAGTTGCAGAGCCCCGCCGGTCAAATAGTTGAAGGAAAACGTCGCGCTGTCTCCATTAAGCACGATCGGCGTATCGAACACCACTTCCAGGTAGCTTTTGCCCTCGCCGGCATCCGGCCAGGCATCGAACTTCGTGGCGGTGAACGTGCTCGAAGAGACCGTGATATTCGCCAGATCGTCCCAATAAACGTCTGCGGGATACGTATTGCCGTCATCGAAGCCAAACACGAGGTGGGTCAGCGTCGTTGACGTTCCGAACTCGTTAAGGCTGAACGTCCACGCCACCAAATGATCCGCCGCGTCGTATTGCACACTGCCGGATTCAATCGTCGCCCCCGGAACCGCCTGGACCACGTTGCCGAACAAACACCCCATCGCGACCACGACCATACTTCGGGAAAGGTTCATGGCTCCCCACCCAATATATAACATCTGATTCGTCAATTATTTGAGCACCCAAATCGCCCTAAAGAATCCTGCGTGGCCATTGAGCGCGGCGTCATGGGGCGGATCGATGCCCCTCCGGCCTCCCCCACGCCCCCGCCGAAGGTCGCGAATATCTCGAAAGGCATAAACGAGGGGGTCGATTCGCACCCCCATTCACGTCCCCATGGCGTGGTGCCTGCTTCGCCGTCCTCGCTAGCCCTTTTATGCGTATGAAATTCCTTCGCCCCCTCTTGCTTGGTCTCATTTGCCTCACCCCTGCTTTCGGGCAGATGAGCGGTCCCCGCCCCGCCGCTCCAGCCAAAGAAGCCACCGACTCCGGCGACCGCCACCGCTTCGACCAACTCGAACGCAAAATCGAAACCCTCCTGTGGTATGAGGAAATCGGTGACATCGCGAAGATCAGCCGCATCCGCTACACCTCCGCGCCGAATCGCACCAAAAACCCCACCGGCCAAGGCGCGGGCAATCCGCTCATTATCCCGGCCCTGACCTTTGTGCCGCGCTCCCTCGGCGACAAAAAGGCCCCGTTGCTCGTTTTCGTGCATCAAGGCGTGCACGCCCACATCGACACGATCGACTCCCCCATCATCCGCGAACTCCTCGAACAGGGTTACGTGATCATCGCCCCCGACTACCGCGGCAGCACCGGCTACGGTGGTGGTTTCTACAGCCAGATCGATTACGGGGCGACGGAGATCGACGACTCCCACGAGGCCCGCACCTGGGCCGTCGAAAACATGCCCAACGTCGACCCTTCCCGCGTCGGCATCATGGGCTTCAGCCATGGCGGTTTCCACACCCTCATGAACATCTTCCGCTGGCCGGCCGACTACCAAGTCGCCTACGCCGGCGTGCCCGTGGCCGACCTCGTGCAGCGCATGGGCTACAAGACCCAAGGCTACCGCGACATCTACGCCGAATTCATCGGCAAGCAGGCCCAGGACAACCCGATGGAATACCGCAAACGCTCCCCCGTTTACTACGCCGACAAACTCGCCACGCCGCTCCTCATTCACGCCAACACCAACGACGAGGACGTGAACGTCATGGAGGTCGAGCACCTGATCAACGCCCTCAAGGCCAACGGCAAAGACTTCGAGTATAAGATTTACGAAGACGCCCCCGGCGGCCACGTCTTCAATCGCCTCGACACCAAGCTCGCCAAAGAATCGCGGGCCGAGATCTACGCCTTCCTCGCGCGTTACCTCCATCCCGGCAACTAGGCGGCGCGCCCGGTTCGCCCGCATCACACCCACCCGTCCCTTCGTTTTTTCCATGAAAACCTTCCTGCTCTCCCCCGCCCTCGCCGCCGCTTTACTCGTGCCGATGCCCGGCCACGCCCAGACGTCCAAGGACGACATCATCGCCCAGATGGCGGCCACCAAAGCCCCTTACGAAGAACTCGCCCTCAAGATTTGGAACTTCGCCGAACTCGGCTATCAGGAAACCCAGAGCTCCGGCGCGATCCAAGCCCAGTTGAAGAGTGAAGGCTTCACGGTCGAAGCGGGCGTCGCCGGCATGCCGACCGCCTTCATCGCCACCTACGGCAGCGGCCACCCCATCATCGGCGTGCTCGGTGAATTCGATGCGTTGCCCGGCGTTTCCCAACCCGCCGATCCCGTGCGCACCGAACGCCCCGAGCTCACCGCCGGCCATGCTTGCGGACACCATCTCTTTGGCGCCGGCTCGACCGAGGCCGTCGTCGCGGTGAAAAACTGGCTCAAAGCCTCCGGCCAAAAGGGCACCATCCGCTTTTACGGCACGCCCGCCGAAGAAGGCGGCTCGGGCAAGGTCTACCTCGTGCGCGACGGCGCGTTCAAGGACGTCGATGTCGTGCTCCACTGGCACGCCGGCGACCGCAACCTCGTGACCAACAGCCCCTCCCTCGCCAACAAGTCCGGTAAGATCCGCTTCCACGGGATCGCCTCCCACGCCGCCGCCGCGCCCGAGCGCGGTCGCTCCGCCCTCGATGCGGTCGAAGCGCTCGATTTCATGATGAACATGATGCGCGAGCACGTGCCGGATTCCACGCGTATCCACTACGTCATCACGCGCGGCGGTGAGGCGCCCAATGTCGTGCCCGCCTTTGCCGAGGTCTACTACTACGTGCGCAGCCCCGACCGCACCATCGTGCAAGACGTCTGGGACCGCCTTGAAAAGGCCGCCGAAGGCGCCGCGCTCGGCACCGGCACGACCTGGGAGCGCGAGATCACCGGCGGCGTCTACGACCTGTTGCCCAACGACACGCTCGCCCGCGTCATGCACGCCAATTTTGTCAAAGTCGGCGGCGTGACCTACACCGACCAGGAAAAGGAATTCGCCGCAAAGATCGGCCAGACCCTGCCCGGCGGCCGCCATGGCGCGCTGCAAATCGCCTCGACCGTGCAACCGTTTGAATACGTGCGCGAGAGCGGCGGGTCGACCGATGTCGGCGACGTGAGCTGGAACGTGCCGACCGTGCAGGCCCGCGTGGCGACGCACGCGATCGGGACGCCCGGCCATTCGTGGCAGATCACGGCGCAAGGGATGGCCGGCTCGGCCTATAAGGGCCTCGCCTATGCCGCCAAGGCGATGGCCGGCACGGCGGTCGACCTGTTCGACGATGCCGAGAAG
>CAXBDS010000016.1:0-48233 GCA_963974355.1 uncultured Opitutaceae bacterium | reverse complement strand
GGCAGGTTCGCGACATAGGCTTCCGGGTCGGCGTTGAATTTACGCAGGCAGCTTTTGCAACATAGCCCGATCTCTTTGCCTTTGTAGACGGCCACAATACCTTCGACCACCTCTTCCTCCGGGGTCACCGGACATTGAACATTGATCGGAACGGCGTGCACCGGAACTAGGATCGCGGCGAACAGACAGAGTAAGAGGATGGCTTTTTTCATGGTAATGGAGCGGGTTGGCGATCTATCCGAGGCCCATGATGAATACAGGGCCAATGCCTACTCGCGGATCGTTGCGACTAGTGGTCGTGACTTTTACGTCCGTGAGTCTTTGGTTTCGCGGCTTCTTTAAGGGCTGCGATTTTTGCCATGAACGTGGCCGGATCTTTTTCGAAATCCTTGCGACATCCTTTGCAGCAAAATCGCACGAGTTGACCCTGATAGACAAAGTCCAGCGTCTCTCCGGGTTCGAGAGTTTCATCAGAGACGACGCATACCGCGGGGTAGCTCGGGCCTTGCTCGGCAATAATGGCGGCAGAGGCGGATTCGAGAGCGGCTTTCGTCGGTTCGGCTGCGGTTGCCAGACCGATCCCGATGAAGGCGAATAGGATAAGGCTGCCGAAGACGGCTCGATGTGAGAAGAGAGTTTTCATCAAGGATGGGTTGTGGGTGTTGAAGAGTCGCTGATCGCTCAGTGGTGGGAGCCGCCGTGGTCCATACCGGGCATGGCGGTGTGATCGTCCATTTTCATCTCGTGCTTGGCCGCTTGCGTCTTGATCGATCCGCAAGTTAGCATGGCCGCGCCGTAGTAGGGATTGGCGATTTTTTGGTCGGCTTGCAGCCAGTCACCACCCTTGCCGCCAAAGGCCATCGGGCAATGCGCGACGTAGAGATCGCGGTCGCCTTCGGTGCCAACGTGTTTGATCAGCGTGATCAGCTCGCCCGACGCCTCTTTGAAGCTGGCACGAGCAGCTTTGAGATCGGCGGCGTCGATGATCATTTGGACCGGGCCGGTGAAGTCTTCGAAGGCCGGGCCTTTCTTCGCCGTAGTCATAAGGGCCTTGGCGGCGACTTTGGTGGCATCCAAGTCATCAGCCGCCAGCGCGGCTTGGACGTCGAGATAAGCTGGCGTGAGATTGGAGACGAAGGCGGGCTTGAACTCGTCGCCATGCGCGGCGGCGGTGAAGGCGGCACCGGTGAGACCGACGACGAGGAAGAGGATATTACGGACGGATTTCATGATGGTATCATTGGTTAGCGATTGGGATGGGTTGATCTCGGACCCGGAGGTCAGAAAAGGATGCGCACGCCGCCACCCCATTTGAAATCGGAGTGCCAGCGGACTTGGAGGGCGGTATGCTTCGAGAGCACATAATCGAGCGCGACGACGCCTTCCCAAAGCGTGTGAGTGTCATATTGACCTTCGAGTTCGAGGGCCATGCGTGGGGTGAGCATGAACTCTCGCGTGAACGCGAAGCGCGCACCACCATCGGTGTCGAGCCAAGCGCGGGTGTGCAGGTTGAAGGGCAGCGTATAGGACAGGCCGACGATGCCGCGGGACTCGTCGAGCGAACTTTTTTCGCCAAGGAGATCGGCGCCGACAAAGACAGTGGTGAAGCGGTTGAGGTAGCGGCCGTAGGTAGCGATGCCTTCCCACTCGACGTCAGGCACATTGCCCCATCCGATTTCCCACTCGCCGCGGAAGATGTTTCGACTGTTGGAGAGTTCGGCCCAGCCCTCGGTCATGTTGGAGGCAAAGGCACCACGGCCGAAGCGGTAATACGGGTCTGCGTAGAGCTTCGACCGCACGGCGGCGGTCTCGGGAGCAGGATCAAAGCCCTCGTATTCCACCACCCGAGCCATTCCGGCCTTCATGTGATAGAGGAGATGACAGTGGAAGAACCAGTCGCCCTTTTCGTTGGCGTCGAATTCGATCACGGTCGTGCTCATGGGCTCCACATTCACGGTGTGTTTAAGCGGTGAATACTCGCCTTGACCGTTGAGCACCCGGAAGAAATGGCCGTGGAGGTGCATCGGGTGATGCATCATCGTCCGGTTAATCATGATAAACCGGACGACCTCGCCTTCCTTGATCCGGATGTCGTCGCTGTCAGAGAGGGGGGTGTTGTTGATGAACCAGACGTAGCGCTCCATGTCACCGTCGAGGGTGAGACGGATATCGCGCACGGGTTTGCCAGGATCGAATGCAGTCGGATGGGTGGCGCGAAGTTGCGCATAAGGGCCCCAAGGCCGTGCCGCCGAGCCGTCGCGGGCGAGCGGTCCTTGTGAACTCAGGTCACCGCCGAGCCACTCGAATGGCCCCGGAGTGGGGACAATGCTAGGCATCGGCTTGCCTTGTTTCATCATGGACAGAGCGGGCGTCTCGTTCATCGGCATTTTCGGGTGCCCCATCGAGGTGGCCGCCATATCAGGCATACCAGCGTGTTCGGTCGGGGGCGCGCTGTTCTGCGTCGCAGTGTCGCCGGGCATATCCATCGAGCCGGGCGTCATGGTCATCGGGGATGGAGTCTCGTTCTGCGACATGGTCATGCCGTCATGATTCATGCCTCCCATCTCGTTCATGCCGGACATCCCAGTCATCCCACCTTCGTTGTTCGGGGAGCCCTTCATGCCTTCCATACTCGGCATCGCCATGCCGTCCATTTTCATGTCCCCCATGTTCATACCAGGTTGGTCGAAGTCGCCGGCATCCACGCGATCTTGAGGCATGCCCATTGTGCCGGCGGGCGTGAGGGCAAAGATCTTTTTCGCCTTCAGCGGCCCCATACCCGCATACAGATCGGGCGCGGGAATCAGCGGGGCCGGATGTTCTGCGCCGGAACCTACCCAGAGCGAAGCGCGTCCGGCCCGGTCATGTGATGTCGCCCTTAGTTCGAAGCGGCCGTCGGCCGGCACGGTGACGAGCACGTCGTAGGTCTCAGCCACACCGATGAGCAGCCGGTCGATTTCGACGGGCTCAACATCCTGCCCATCGGCGGCGATGATTGTCATCGGACCACCAGCAAATTCGACGTGAAAGAAGGTGGACGCCGAGCCGTCAATGATACGCAAGCGCACCCGCTCGCCAGGTTGGACGGGCCAGTTCTCTTCGGTCTTTCCGTTGACCAAGTAGCGGTCATACGCGACATCCGAAATATCCATGGCCGGCATGCGTTGCAGCTCGCGAGCGAAGTAGTCCTTCAAATGCCCGGTGCGAATTGCCCCCAGGATACTTTGGCCGCTCCGTTTGCGCAGGCTATAGTATTCATTACCGGCACGCAGCGTGCGCATGACCTCGTGCGGGTCCTCGTCCGTCCAGTCCGAAAGCAAGACCACGTGTTCTTTCAAGGCTGGAAAGCGCGGATCGCCGCCGAGTGGCGTGATCGCGATGGAGCCGTAGACACCACTCTGTTCTTGGAGAGACGAGTGCGAGTGATACCAGTAGGTGCCGGACTGACGGATGGGAAACTCGTAAGTGAAGGTGGTTCCCGGCGAGATCGGTGGATAAGTAATGAACGGAACTCCATCCATGTCGGGTGGCACCAGCACTCCGTGCCAGTGCACCGAGGTTGGCACGTCCATCGTATTGGTGACATGGATGCGGGCGGTATCGCCTTCGGTAAACCGAAGGGTTGGTCCAGGAATGCCGCCATTGACGGTCATCGCGGGCACCGAGACCCCGGTAATATTTACCGATTTCTGGGCAAGGGTGAGGTTGTATTCAACCACTTCGCCTTGCATGGAAACCGCGACGATGCCGAAGAATAGAGCAATTGCGCGTATTAGCCTGCGATGAGAATGGAGGATTTGGTGCATAGTCATTTCTAGTTAGTTAGGCGACCCGACGGGCGAACCTCAGTTTGAATTCCTCCAGGGAACAGTAGAGCACGGGCACAACGAAAACGGTGACGATGGCGAACATCATCCCTCCGAAGGTGGGAATCGCCATGGGGATCATGACATCGGCTCCTCGCCCGGTAGAAGTAAGCACGGGAAGCAAGGCGAGCACAGTAGTTGCGATGGTCATCATGGCCGGTCGGACACGCTTGGTCCCGGCTTCCAAGATACGGGTGCGAACGGCAGCGACGCTGTCTGATGGTGCTTCATCAAGCCGCTGGCCAATATACGTCGCCATGATTACACCGTCATCGGTGGCGATACCAAACAACGCAAGGAAGCCGACCCATACGGCGACGCTTAGGTTTATGGTGTGAACTTGAAACAAGTCGCGAAGGTGGTGACCGAAGAGATCGAAATTGAGGAACCAAGGTTGCCCATACAGCCACGCGAGCACAAATCCGCCGGACCACGCATAGGCGATGCCGGAGAATACCAGCAATGTCACCGCAACGCGTTTGAACTGGAAATACAGGATGAGAAAAATCGCGAACAGTGCGATGGGCAGAACGATGCTCAACCGCTTTTCGGCGCGAATCTGGTTCTCATAGCTGCCCGTGAACTTGTAGCTCACTCCTGCGGGAATCGAGAGCTCGCCGGCGGCGATTTTTGACTGGAGGTAGGCCGACGCCTGTTCGACCGCGTCTACCTCGGCAAATCCGGGCGTCTTGTCGAAAATGACATAGCCGACCAGAAACGTATCCTCACTCTTGATCGCTTGCGGACCGCGCGTGTAGTCGACAGTCGCGAGTTGTTTGAGCGGGATTTGGGTTCCGTCCGGCGCGGCTACGAGGATGTTTTCGATCCCTTCGGTGGTGTCTCGGAGTTCCCGTGGATAGCGCACCCGCACGGGGTAACGTTCGCGTCCTTCAACCGTGGTGGTGATAGGTCTGCCGCCGATGGCGACTTCAACGACATCCTGCACCGTCTGAATCTTGATACCGTAGCGGGCGATGGCATCGCGATCAATTGCCACCTCAAGGTAGGGTTTACCTACGATGCGGTCGGCGAGGACCGCGTTCGCGTTGATGGCGGGAACTTGCTTCAGGAAGCCTTCGATCTGCAAGGCGACCATTTCGATGGTAGCGAGATCGGGTCCATAAACTTTCAAACCCATGGGCGCACGCATGCCACTTTGCAGCATGACAACCCGGGCGGCGATAGGCTGGAGTTTCGGAGCCGACGTGCTGCCGGGCACCTCCGCTACCCGAGCTATTTCTCGCCAAATATCGTCAGGCGAGCGAATCTCGTCGCGCCATTGTCGGAAGGGGCGGCCGTCGGCATCAGGGACGAGTTCGCCCCGGGCATCGCGCCGGAAATTGTCGGCTTGAGTATCGTAGGCATAGGTAAGTAAGCGGCCGTCGGCATCGGAAATGTATTCGGATTTATACGACACGATGGTCTCGATCATGGAAATCGGTGCCGGATCGAGCGGGCTCTCTGCTCGGCCGAGTTTGCCCACGACGCTGTCGACCTCAGGAATCGCGTGAATCGCCATGTCCTGCTTGCGAATGATGTCGGCTACCTCGCCGATCGAGGCATGGGGCATGACCGTCGGCATGTAGAGAAAAGAGCCTTCATCGAGATCGGGCATGAACTCCTTGCCCAGTCCTGGAAAGGCGTGGAAGGCACTCGCGTAGACGGGATTGTCTTTTGCCCATCCCGGTAGCCATCCGAAGATGTGCCCGACCCCCAACCACGCGCTGAATCCCCAGATGATGAGCAGACCGCTCAGCGCCATGAACAGCAGTTTGGCCCGCAGCAGACGCGCCAGAATCAACGGGTAAAAGTGAACAAACGCCATCATGCCGAGCAGTAGGCTGCCCACCGTGAGCAGGACGAAGATAATATTGTGCACCGGAACATCCGGACCGAGCGGAGCCCACGAGCCCGCCAGAATCACAACGACCACCAAAGCGAAGACGAAATTGAAGGCATAAATGGTGCGCCGTTGCCACGTCGTCGGGATGCTATCTTTCGCCGCGTTGAAGGCGGCGACGGCGATCAATAGCAGGCCCAGCCAGAGCGGGAACCACGTCACAAGAATCGGCGCAAGCAGCCCGGCCAAAGCGAGGACTCCCCACACGGCGCGACCGGCCAACCGGGAACGAAAGCGCCCCGCGATGAACCAGTGGGCCAGCGGCGGGATAATCGTCAGCGCGACGATGATTGAGCCGAGCAGGGCAAAAGTCTTCGTGTAAGCGAGTGGGCGGAACAGCTTGCCCTCGGCCCCTTCCATTGTGAACACCGGTAGAAAGCTGATTACAGTGGTGGCGACGGCGGTCAGAACCGCGCCACCGACCTCGGAACAGGCCCGGTAAACCACTTCAAGCCGACTCTCCTCCGGAGACGCGGCGTCGACGTGCTTAAGAATATTTTCGATGAGCACGATGCCCATGTCCACGACGGTGCCAATGGCGATGGCGATGCCCGACAAGGCGACAATGTTGGCATCCACGCCCGCCAACTTCATCGCCACGAAGGCGAACAGAACCGCCAGAGGCAATACGCTGGAAATCAGCAGCGCGCTGCGCAGATGCATCACCATCAGCACGACCACAATTATCGTCACGAGGATCTCATCGCGAATGGCGTCCTCCAATGTGCCGAGCGTTTCATGAATCAACCCGCTGCGATCATAGAAAGGCACGATGGTCACTTTGCTTTCGGTGCCATCGGCGAGGGTTTTGCTCGGCAGGCCGGCGGAGATCTCGGCGATCTTGGCTTTGACGCGCTCGATAACCTGCAGCGGATTTTCTCCAAACCGGGCCACGACCACGCCACCGACCGCTTCGGCTCCGGCTTTGTCCAGCGCACCGCGCCGCAACGCCGGTCCGAACTCGACGGTGCCCAATTGCGCAAGCGTGATCGGCACACCGTCTCGCGAAGTCACCACGGTCTTGCGCAGATCATCGAGACTTTTGACGAAACCCAATCCGCGGATGACGTATTCGACACTGTTGACCTCGATCGTGCGGGCACCGACGTCGAGATTACTGCCTTTGACGGCCGCAAACACATCG
Organism: uncultured Opitutaceae bacterium; assembly: GCA_963974355.1. Lineage (GTDB taxonomy): Bacteria > Verrucomicrobiota > Verrucomicrobiia > Opitutales > Opitutaceae > Actomonas. Next base: position 41,323 of record CAXBDS010000016.1, on the reverse strand, counting down.
GCCAGCGTGAGCCGATAGGTGCGCAACGCATCGGGATCGACGTCAATTTGATACTCCTTTACGAAACCGCCGATGGAGGCGACTTCGGCCACCCCGTCCACTCCTTGTAGCGCATAGCGAACATACCAATCCTGCGTGCTGCGCAGTTCCTGTGGGTCCCAGCCACCGCTCGGTTTACCGTCCGCCCCTCGACCTTCGAGGGTATACCAAAACACCTGACCGAGCGCGGTGGCGTCGGGGCCAAGCTGGGGTTGCACCCCCGCGGGCAGGAGCCCGGCGGGCAGGCTGTTGAGCTTTTCCAGGATGCGACTGCGCGTCCAATAGAACTCGGCGTCTTCCTTGAAGATTACGTAGATCGACGAAAATCCGAACATCGAGTAGCTGCGCACGGTCTTGACGGCGGGCAGCCCGAGCAGGGCGGTCGTAAGCGGATAGGTGATCTGGTCTTCGATGTCCTGTGGAGAACGCCCCATCCATTCGGTGAAGACGATCTGCTGATTCTCGCCGATGTCGGGGATGGCATCCACCGGCACGGGATCGCGAGGCAACGCGTCGATTTTCCAGTCAAAAGGCGCGGCAAGAACGCCCCAAAGAATGAGGCCGGCAGTGAACAGCATCACCACCAACTTATTTTCGAGGCAAAAACGGATGAGTCGATTGACCATGACGGAAAGGCTCGTGGTGGTTACTTGAGGCGCTCGACGAGGTCGCCGCACGTCAGCATGTCAGCGCCGAAATACGGATTTCGGAGCACCTCGGTCGTCTGAAGCCAATCGGCTCCGCCCTCACCTGCCATCGGGCAATGCATCCGCACCACTGGGCCTTCGAGCGCGGATACGTCCTGTTTCAGGGCGGCGATCATGGCAGAGGAAATCCGGGCGAATGCGGGTCGACGTATCGTATCCAATGTTTCGGCACCGACGATGCGGTGCAGGAGATCGGGTAGTTCGCCTGAGTGTCCGCTCACCTCTGTCATAGTGCGAAGTGCAGTTTTGGCAGCCGACAGATCGTCACCCGCGAGGGCGGCTTGCAGCTTGAGATAGGCGGGCAAAAGGTCGCGGGCGGCGGCGGGCGCGAGCACAAGTTCGGCCGGTTGGGCCATGGCCGGCGCGGCCTTGGTATCCCCTCCGTGATTGTGGCCCGGGGCTGGGCCGCCACCGGTTGGATTCATCATGCTGGGCTTGGCTAGAATCTGCAGGGCGCTATCGATCTTGAACGCTCCTTGCTTCACGACCTCATCTCCCTCGGTCAGCCCCGAAGCGATGATGACGAGACCGGCGGCCTCGGAGCCGAGTTCGACTTCGCGGCCCTCGAAGCTGGCCGATTTGGAGTTGGGTCGTTTGACGTAGACAATCGCGCGTTTTCCGGTGCGCAACAAAGCCGAGGCGGGCACAACCAAGGGGGCCTGATCCGGAGGGAGGATTCGGTAGCCGAGTGACTCGGTGGGCACCAAAGCCATCCCACAGATATCGCAGGTCCCGGGACCATCTTTAATGATTTCGGGGTGCATGGGACTGATCCACTTTCCGGCAAGGTCGGGGGCGAAAATCTGGTTACCGCCAGCGAGCTTCACCCGCACTTGTCCGCGGGCAAACATGCCGGGTTTAAGACGTCCGTCTACATTGGCGACGTTTACGCGCACGGACACAGTGCGGGTCTTCGGGTCGACTTGTGGGGCGATGAACGCAATGCGACCGTAAAAGGTTTCCCCCGGCCATGACTCCACCGTGAAGGTCACTTCCTGACCGTAGCGAAGTTTGGCGAGATCCGACTCGAAGGCCTGAAGGTGCAACCAAAGCTCGGAGAGATCGGCGATACGAAAAAGCGGCTCACCGGTTTTGACGTAGTCACCCTCCTTGATGTTTTTCATCACCACCACCCCGCCCGCAGGGGCTCGCAATTCGAAGGAATCGGCGACGGTGCCACGTGCGAGGATGGCGTCGATCTGCTCAGGGAGAACATCCCAAAGACGGAGCTTTTCACGCGCGATTCGGACAAAGTCTCCGTCGGGAGCCGCGTTTTGGGCCGAAATCAACTCGCGTTGCGCGGTGACGAGTTCGGGACTGTAGATGCGAGCAAGGAGTTCACCCCGAGCAACGGAGACCCCAGTGTAGTTGACGTGAAGTTCGTCAATACGGGCCGGAAAGCGGGCGGTGAGCGAACGCACCCGAGTCTCATCGTAGTCGAGTTGACCAACAAGTCGCAGAGCTGTCTCTGGAAATCGACGTTCAACTCGCATAGTCTGTATGTCGGCCAAGGCCACGGCACTCGAACTCATGCTCATGGCACGGGGTCCTACATCTGAAGATGCGTCGTCCGCCACGACCGGAATCAGATCCATGCCACAGATAGGGCATTTGCCGGGCCCGGGTTGGCGTATCTGCGGATGCATGGAACAGGTCCAGACTTCCGCCTTTTGGGCGAGGGAATCGGAAGAGACGACTTCCGTCGCGTGCCCGTGTTCGGCGTGAGCATCTGCCTTTCCAACGAAAAGCACGCGACCGAGTAGTAGACCTACCACGAGAGCGCCCGCGGGAATGGCGACAAAGAGAAACTTGCGTTGCATAGAATGGGTTAAGCCGAGGGCTACGGTTTAGAGGGGACGATTGGCCAGGCTCTGGAGAGTCACTCGTTGCTGCGCAGCATCGGCGTAGGCTCGCCAGAGCTGCAGTTCGAGATCGAGTTGGGAGCGTTCGCTGTCGATCAGCTCCAACAGGGTTGCTCGATCACCTTCGTAGGCACTGCTCGTGTTTTCCACCGCTTGGCGGGCGAGCGGTAGCAACTCGTCTTCGTAGAGACTCACGCGACGCATCGCGTCGTCCAAAATCGAAAGCGAGGAGAGTGTATCCGCCCGTAGTTGGTTGCGCCGGTCTGTCAGTTCGCTCTCCGAGGCGCGCCGGGTGGCGGCGGCCTCGCGGCGTGTGGAACTCGTGCGGCTGTTCCAGACCGGAAGATTCACCGCGAGGGTGATCCCCCGCGGGTCACGTCCCGCGTCGGGAGTGGTCGGGTTTACGGTCGGCGAGCCGATCTGAATGTAATTGAGTCCAATCGTAAAATCGGGGCGAGTCTCCAAGCGTGCGAGTTCCACGCGGGCGGCGGCACTCGCGACCTTGCGCTCCAACATGAGCAGTTCTGGATTTCCTGCGTCCACCGCCATGAGCAGTGCATCGCGATCAGAAGGAGCGAGTGTAGCGATTTCAGAGGGCGACCACTCAGGCCAAGGCAACACATCCCCGCCCGGGAGAGCCATCAATGCGGTCAGTTGCGCGGAGAGTTGATGGCGTTTCTGTTGGAGGGTTTGTAGTCGGTCGCGAAGTTTGCCGATCTCGACCCTGAGACGTAGCAAATTATTGAGACTGCTGCCGGTGCGGGCCCGTTCCTCGACGATCGGAGCCAACCGTTCCAAGAGAGCGAGATTTTGGGCGGTGAGCTCGAGGGCCTTGCCGAGATAACCGTAGTCGTAGAAGACGGTGCCCACCATACGAGCGAGCATGAGTTGGCGAGCTTCGTAGGCGTAGTGGATAGCTTCGGCCTCGGCGCTGGCGGCATCCTTGCGCCCAGACAATCGTCCGAACCATGGCAGGCGCTGGCCCAGCATGATAATATTTTCCTGTGGGCCGGTGCGCGTCTGCACCGATTCAACAAAATGGGTAACCTGCAAAGTCGGGTCCGGCAACGCCGCGGCTTGAGGGACACGTTCACGTGCGGCCTCGTAACGAGCGGCAAAGGCCTGCAAGTCAGGGTTAGCGTTCTGTGATCGTTGCAAGTAGTCCTCTAGCGTTCTTGGCACTTCGATAGCTGCGGCTTCGCTCGTCGCGCCAATAGAACGATCGGGCATCATGAAAAAAAACAGGGCCGAAACGAGAGCCCGCTGGATCGTGCGCGCTGCCGAAGTAGAGACGAGAAAAGGCATGAAATATGAAAATGTATTAACGAATGAGGTCTGACTAACGCGTCTATCCGTTGTTTTCCTTACGCCCCTCGTCGCCAAATCCCTCAGGAAATTTCCATAAATTTACGAAGTGATCGCGGCTCAGCGCCGTTCCGCCGCTTAAAACCCGGGCCCACATTAATTTCTTAAGTTTTTCCGAGGGAATTCTACTTGGTATGGGGTATTACCTGTAGATCCACGTCATGAAAAAATCCCCCGATGATGAAAAGCTAAGCCGTCTGCTCCGGGACCATTGGACCGTATGCTTTCGGCCCAATCCAAATTTTCGTGCGGACGTTTGGTCACGCATTGAAACTTCCCAGCGACTCCCATCAACTTGGACCGCGTGGTTGCGCGAGCATGCCCGGGGTATAGCTCCACTGGCGTTGGCAAGCATCGCTCTAGCTGTAGCCGGGGGAGGCTTGATGGCGAGAGCCGCTTCACAACACGAACGGGACCAGCTGATCGAACGCTACGTCACGAGCATCGATCCTCATCGCCAAGTCGCTGCCAAATATCAGCCATGAAATACGGTTGGTTAACGGCTGCGGCGTTGCTGGTCCTTGTCGCGATCACGGCGTGCGGCTCGTTCTGGTGCTTTCATCATATCGGAGCCAGTGACGCTGACCACGACCGCAGTGCTTTAGCATGGTTGCACGAAGAATTCGACCTGCCGGGCGAGAAAATGAAGCAAATCGAGCAGGCTCACGTAGCCTATCAAGCGATCTGCGCCGGCCACTGTCGTGAGATTGTTGCTTCACGTGAAGAGCTGCACTTAGCCCGCGAGAGCGGAGCATCCGCCGATTCGATGACCAAGGCCATGGAACGGGTTGCGGCAGTGGATCGGGAGTGCATCTCGGCTACCCAAAACCATCTTCAGGAGATCGCCGCAATTATCGGCGGTGCGGAGGGGAAACGCTACTTGGACATCGTTTTGCCGCGATTAGCGCATTTCGATCATCAAGGTCCGGCCTCGCTCGATTTGCAAACTGACCACACGCATGCCGAGCACTCCGGAGGATGATCCGACCGGAGCTTCGGACGAGGCATTAATGGAAGCCCTGCGACAAGGGCAGGACTATGCCCTGGCCCCCCTTATGGAACGATGGGAGGTAGGCATGAAGGCGTTTTTGCTCCGACTTGGCGTGCCACCATCAGATGTTGAAGATATCGCCCAAGAGGCATTTTTTCGCCTCTATCGTTCGCGCGAGAAATACCGTGTTGGTGCCTCCTTCAAACCGTGGCTGCTCACCATCGCCGGCAACCTCGCCCGTAATCGACTTCGCTGGAAATTCCGGCGACGCGAAGACAGTATCCAAGCGTTGGATAACGACTTGCCCGGAGGCTTCGACTTAGAAGACCAGTCAACCCCGGATGCCCCGACGGAAATCGAGAAGAAAAGGCGAGTGGCGGTGGTCCGATCCGCAATTAATGCTCTTCCTAATCGGCTACGCGAAGCATTGGTATACGTCGAAATGGAAGATTTCACTTACCGGCAAGCTGCTCGGATCGCCGACTGCTCTGAAAAAGCCATTGAGACGAGGCTATATCGGGCGAAGCAATCGCTGCGATCAACCCTGCGTAGTCTCTTGGTAGATTGAACAAGGAACGCCTCTGGGCAAAACACCACACTTGCTCAAGGGCAGGCTTAAGTCATTCCGGTGCTGCCGAAAGATCCGGAACCGGCCTAGCGTCAGCTGCTACTTGACTGGTGGCTACACCGTTCTCCCGGATATCAGCGATCAACCACTCCATTTCCTTTATCTCGCGCCGCTGCGCATCGATGATTTCGTCCGCCAATTTACGAACGCGAGGGTCATGAATCTGAGCTCTTTCGCTGGTAAGAATGGCGATGGAGTGGTGGGGAATCATCCCCTGCATATAGTCGACACCCGTAACCGTTTTTTGGCTACGAACGAGCCACAGCGAAAGCACAAAGAGCATGAAGGCTCCCACGAGTATAACGTAGTTCGCGGACTTGTTTTTATACATTCCCCACATGAACGCCATCATCACCACCATCATACCGCTCCCCATGATCAGGGTCATGAATGATCGCGTCTCGCTGAACCACGCATGATCGATGATTTTGTAGGAATTGAGATACATCAGGAGGAACATCACGATCATGGATGTTCCTATCATGGCGAAAAATTTGCTGTAACTTCCGTGTTTCATGTGATCCTCGCGATTCATACCCGACCTCACCGCAATAGTTGTGCCTGATGCATCGCTGGCTCCGATCCTTCACGAGGGTTTCGGAATTCTCGACATTCATTAATTATTTACTATTAGATGGTTAAGGTTTAGGTCCTCTAAAGTGAGAATTCCCGAGCCAGACGCCAAAAGATTCGCGGCGATTGCAGGTCGCCACGCGAGCAGTTACGACATCAATGCACAATGCACGACCACTGCCGTCGCCGTATTTCAAGGATGGGCCACGAATCTCCTTTGATCCAAAACATTGAATGACAAATCCCGCCGCTTCCTTGAATTCGCCCCACCGTCGCCGACATTCGCTGATTGGCACCCGGACCATGGACGGGAAATTGCATTGGGAATACTTCCGAAAGTTGGCCTGGCCCGATGACGATGAGGCATTTATATTAAGATTTTCGCATTTCCGGGGGCACGCGGAGGAACGCGCTTTCCGCGAGCTTGCAATATGCCTCGAACAAAATGGCATTCAGTGGCTCATCCGGCGAAACAAGCGATGGTATCTCGACTTGGATAAGATGCGTCGATTTGCGCCGGCAGCCACTGACTTTGTCTGGCTTCGGGGGGTCGTCGAGGTTTCACCTCGAATCACGGTAGACGACGGTGAATCGAATGAATACGTTCTCATCGAGCTTACCGAAGAATTCATGAACGAGAATGCCCCCCAGCGAATCTTTCTAAGTCATAAAGGCGCAGACAAAGATCTCGTTCGTGCCTACCATCGAATTCTTACCGAACTCGGCTTTCAACCCTGGCTCGACGAGGAAGCAATGGCGGCAGGAGTGAACCTCGAACGTGCTCTGATGCAAGGAATGCGAGACTCCTGTGCAGCGGTTTTCTTCGTGACGACCAATTATAAGGACGAGGGGTATCTGGCGACCGAGATAGACTATGCGGTCAGAGAAAAGCGTCAAAAGGGAGATCGGTTTGCGATCATCACTCTTGTCCTCGGTGAAGGGCGGATTGAGGTGCCAGGCATGCTTGAGACCTACGTTTGGAAAACCCCAAAAACAGATTTTGACGCGTTGAGGGATATTGTTCGTGGGCTTCCGATTCGAATTCCTGCGCCGGAATGGCGCTACTGAATATCCCTGAAAAAAATTCTTGGGCCATCGTATTATGCCCCCTCATCGAAATACAAAATGCTGGCTCGATACTGAATCACCGAAAGGTGCCTCCGCCACTGCAAACGCATTCTGGAGGAAAGCCCAAGCCGACGTTCGCGAGGGAACGTTCTGGGCAGACCGGATCAAAGACCTACGCGATGAACCTGGAAAGCGACTCGCACTCGCACTGGAAAATTTACCCCTGCCGGGCGCTTTTAGGGAAGCCGCGGTCGCGCTTCGAGCTATTATTAGGGCTCTACGACGGCAGCGGAAACTTTTCGAAGAGCCGTTAAATTTGCTCTACTGGCTAGCGGCGGCCGAATCATTCATGGTCGATTTTGCTCCGATACTAAAAGAGCCAGGTTTCAACGTCATGGAGTCGATTCCCGGCGAGGTGGTCCGAGGCCTCGATTTTTCTTACTCGACGCTCGGCTTTAACCAACTCCGATTACTCAACGCGACGGACACAAAATGGCTGACTGAAATATGGGGTGAACCGAAGGGACACACCACGCTGCACAAACTGCATCAACGGACTTGGGACAAATACGAGATGTCGCTCCATATGCGCCGACAACGCGATCAAGACCAATTCCTTTCCCTGCTGCGAGCAGGAGCATCTCCGCCAAAAAAGCGCTGGTGGCAACTATGGCAGTGACACCCGGTAGAATGTTCGCTCTTCGGCAATCCAAGGCCTCAGTCTCCACAGTTCAGTCTGTGCAACCAGTCCTCGCTGAACGCCTCTGGATACTGCGCGGCCAAGTGCCCCGAGCATAGCACTGAGTAAATCCTCTGCAGGTTTTCCGACGGAAAATAGTAAGGGCAGCCCGGACAGTCGAGTTTGGCATTGGCGAAGGTGCTCTGATGGCGCTTCGACTCGCGCGGTCGCAAAGGGCATGAGTCGACATGAGGAATCATACCTGCCCGCTTGTGGGAAGTCCGCCATGTGAGTGACCGCTTAACGGTCTCACGCCGGAAAGTTGAAGCGAGTGAGTCCGCCATACGATTAAAGACCCAACGCGTATCGGTAGACGGCGACATTAGGCGCGTCCGGAGCTCCTCAATGGAAATAGATCGAGCTACCGCCCTTAGATTGATCGCCAATGCTGACACCCCCATGTTCTCGTAGGCCTGCGCTTTGGGCTCATCGACTGGATGAGTGACTTCGATCTCAACCGCCAACGGACGCTCTTTTTTCCAGAGGACCAGATCCGGACGAATATCGTTCAGCGAGGCTTCCACCTCCACACGCTCGACCGTTAGCATCTGCGATTTTACCGCGCGGATCGGACGCATATTGTGCGGGTAGAAAGGAAATGCGATCGCCGCCGGTAACCATAGCTTCTTCTCCGCTTCGATAATCTGCTTGGCGGTGAAGTGGATCGAAGTCTCTAGGCCCCCGCTGCATTCGGCATCGCCTAGGTGGGCGAAATGATGACGGTTCCTCGCGCCTTGACGCGCTTGAACACGCTCGCCGCAGCCCTTGCATGTGCAGCCACATTCCCAGCCGCGCCCCACCTCGGACGGGCTCACCATCCGATGAAGACGGTCGCTCCAAGCAAAAGGAATCCGCAGAGCCGAAGTCACCCGTTCAAATTCGCAAGTAAACGTCGCCGCAGCAAGCATCCTGCGTAGCGCAGGGGGCGTAAAAGGACCAAAGCAGGAGGGAAGACGGCGGGCGCATTTGCGCCCGCCGTCGAGGACTCCAAACAGCTACGGCCGGGCGCCGTTGCCGCGAACCGTTTGATTCATCGCTTCTCTGCGAGCTGCGTTAATGAACGCTCGCTCGCGTTGCTGCGTCGGCACGTTGCGGATGCGTTCCTCGATCTTCGTTTTGATCTCGGGATGCTCTTCCACCCATGCCTTGATCTCTTGGTTGCGACCCTCGGTGTATTCGCTGCGCTGCATTTTTCCGAGCATCAGCTTTCGGATCAGCTCTTCTTTGCCGAGTCCGTCGTAATACTCGTGAAGCTTCGGATTGTCCGCGATATATCGATCCAACTTGGCGTCGATCTCGGGATTCCTCCGAAGCGTGGATTCCTGCGCCTCCTTACGTTTGGCGACTTGTTCTCTTAATGGCATAATGCCTCCTTTATTTCCCCAGTCATTGGTTGATCGAGGCGACTGGTCGCCAGCGGCACTTGACCTCGTTTGGACGAGAATCGCCCAAAGTTATGCTTCGTCGTCATCGAAGAGAGTTTCCTCAAAAGGGTTTAGCCGACGCTTTGTGATATCGAGCGCGGCACGCTCGAATTCACGGCGGATTCGCGCGGACGTGCCACACGCGATCCACAATCGCAGCAACGCTTCAACTGACGGGCTTTGGCCGTAGAACTCTATGATTTGCCGTCGCGCCTTTTCGAAGTTCGCCGTTAGATGCGGTGGCAGCATGATTGGAAGCCCTTCGACTTCGACGGGAGCTGCCGTCTCGGTTTCCGAACTCATCGTCCGTCCTCCTGTCGCCGGCGGACTTCCGCCAGCTCCCGACCTAGCTTCCCGAGCTGTTGGACGAGTGCCTCGTTTTGCTCGATAAGTGAGGCTACGAGCTGGTTCTGCTCCGCCATCTTTTGCTCCAGTTCCTCCGGCAATGGGTCGGGCGTCTTCGCCGGATCTGCTACTGCCACAACCGGTCCCAGCGGAACCACCGTTGGCGCGTTCGGATTCAGATTCCAAGACGTGCCGACCTCCTTCCTATACACTACGTGGGCTTCATGCATCACGTTGGGATCGTTTGGATCGACATAGCGTCCCACCGGGTAGGACTTCAGCGACTCGCCGACACGGACATTCCCTAGGTTGGTTGGATCGAGGTCGGTGCCGGATACCGGAGCAACCTCCGGTTCGATCATCGCCGGTGGTGGCGATGAGGCTATGGTTTCCGGACTGGTTGGCAGCGTCGTGCAACCGGCACAGAGCACAACCGCCATACCGACAATGAGCGTATCAGTTTTCATGGGAGTTCCTCCAGATTGCGGCGTTGGCGATGTTCCCGCGTGTGCCCTTCGCCACGTCGATGGTTTCGGTTACGTAGAGGTAGAATAGTTTGCCCGCCGGCACGCGGACGAAGAACCCATCGCGTTCGATCGCTTCCTGAATCTGCCGAGCGTAGGCGTTGAGCACGTCGGCCGTGCCTTGGAGTGCGGCGTTACGCCCTGACGCAACCGGCACCTGCACTAAGTCGCCAAAGGCCGTGCCCTGGCTACGCATTTCCTGAAGCCCGGTCGCCATCCCGGCCAGGAACGTCGAGGCGAAAAGTTTTATTTCCTGCCAGTTGTCAGATTTAATCAGATCGCCCAGTAAGCCCGCCGAACCGTCGCGCATGCCGAACTCACCGGACATGCCGTCCTTCTCGTGATCCAGCGCAATTCCGTTCAACACCAATTCGGTTCCGTTCAACGGACTTCCATCGCGCCAGACCACGACCCACCGACCGGAAACCGCGATCCGCTCCCGTTGCCGATCCAAGGAAGCGCGACCGTGAACTTCGGCACCGGCCGGAATTATCAACTTCCCGGCGTGCCACACATCCTCGGTCACCAAGCCGATCACGGGGGTATCGAGCTTCGAGGATTCTATCGTGATGACAGTCTCACACGGAATCAGCCGCCCATAGGGTGCGTAGGTGTTCGAGAGTGATGCGCCGTCGTTTGTCGCAGCCGTCGTGAATAGGCTGATGGGAAGCACCGGTGGATTTCGTTCGTCATCCCACCTCCCCTCCCGCGGCTCCCGTCGCGCCACGTCTCGGTCTCGACGCTCTTCTTCAACCCTCGCAGCGTCGGCCGGCACAGCCATCTGTCGCGCCGCCGCTACCTTGAGCGGTGCCCCGGGACGCAGGATCGACTCACGGAACGGTGCGTCATCGGAAGCTGTGACCTCGGTCATTTGCGCTGCCCGGGCTCGTTCGCGGGCATTGCTGCGCGAAATCAACAACCCACCAACGGCCGCGAACAGCACGAATACAACGAGGTTGCCGGCAGGCGAGCGGATGAAGCGCCAGGCTTTCATTGTGGCACGACCAGCTCGACATCCCGATCCACACGCGGGACGACGATACTGAAAAGATTCCGGATACTCAGGTTGGCCCGACTACCGCGTGGGGTGCCGGTGATCGCGATGAAGCCGGTTGTCGTCGCCTTCGGAGGGACGATACCCGAGGCGTCGGTAATCGACGGATAATAGATGTTCTGCCCAACCCGAACGGCGACGCGCTGGGGCTGATAGACCAGTTCGTCGTCACCGTCGTTGTCGAAGCGCAGCCGGAAAACGAGCGTATCCTCGGGATCGAACCGGAACACCTCTTCCACGGTGACCATGAAGTCCCGGTAATAGGTCACGTTCTCCGGTGCCGCTCGCTCGATCTGCTGCATTGCTTCCGGATACTGGTCCGCGATCACCGCATAGCTCTTCGCCCGATCCAACAGGCTGAGTAGCACCTCTGGCGTCACCCGCCGTTTCAATGCCTGGCTCCGTCCGCCAAGCTGATCCTCGTAAAACGTGACCGATCCGTAGGCTTCGCCGCCTGTGGCAAAACGCAGCACGTAGGTCTTGTTCTTCCAGACAACGTTGACGGCCGCACGAGCGGCAGGCTCAAGAGCGCGGACGCTGAAGAAGCTTCGACCGGGTGTGTAGGCGAGCAGCACCGGCGCGGGCGTCGTGGGATCGGTCGACACGTTGGCGGCCTCAATTGCCGTCAGGGCTGACGGGAACATCAACGTCGTCGGAGCCTCCGTGCTGACCGGGATCTCGTAGACCATCCGCTCGTCCAGCGGGAACTGCTTCACCGCGGGTTTGCCCGTCGCCGAAGTGCCTGCTGCCAGAGCGAGGGCAAACGCTAAAAGACCTTTGATTCGTAAGTCCATACGCCGAGCGGGTATCGCCTGTTCGTCACCATGTCGGGGTTCCGCGCGAAGGTGAGCGTGAGCTCGAATTTCGGGCTCTCGGTGAACGTCTGGTTTTCGAAGGTGCCGACTCTCACGAGCTGGCCCTCCACCTTCACGAGCACGCGATCTTCGCGCGTGCGCAGTATGTCGATTTTGAAGACCTCCGGCTTCTGATGAATCTGCTTGGTCTCAAATTCCGGTTGGGTTCGGTCGCGGTCGGCACTTGCTTGCGCAAACGCGTCGGCGAGGAACAGCTTTTGCAGCGTCTCCGGGTAGTCCCAGCCGCGCGGATTGCGCTGGTAGTAAGCCAACACCGCCCACAGCGCCGCAGCTTCATGCAGGTCACTCGCTTCCTCGAAGCCCAGCACCGGTGAAACCGAGAACGATCCGGCACCATCCAGCACCACAACCCGCTCGCGCGAACGATAGGCATTGATGATCAGGTAGGGCTGGACGAAGCAGAATGCGATGGCACCGCAGGCCACCAGAAACCATGTCCGCGCAGCGAATGCATGATCGGCAAACAATCGCGCGGGTGAAAATCCCGAGCCACGCACCGCGGTCGACGGCAGACGCTTCGTCTGATCGACGGGCGTATCCCGGATAGGAACGTCGAGTGGCGTTGAAGCAGCGGTGGAGTCCCCGTTTGCCATCAGTCATTCCCTTCAGATGCCCGGCCGGGCTGCCGCAGTCGGGGGCGGTGTGGACGGAAGGTGTCCGTTTGAAGGTGACTCCGGCAGCTGCAACGGAGCCGCGGACCGATTGCGCCCGAGCCGATAGCTCAGGCCGTAGATGCTGCGAGAACCCATGTTCACCATATGGGCGAAGTTCCCGGAGTGCCCGGTGAATGCCTGCCCCTGTGCAAACAGCGCCTGCATCACCACCGGCGTTGAGATCATCCCCACGATAATCATGATCGTGGCCAGGATGCCGCCCATGAACGTGAGGAGCGGCGAATAGAGCACGTCACTTGCCGATTCCGGATTCGCTCCCACAGCGCCTCGAAAGTCCGTCCAAACAGCCAGCGCGACAAGGTTCGTGATCGCGAACCCTACGGGCCATGCCATGATCGCCAACAACTGTTGAAAGAACCGAACAGCAATAGCTGCCAGTCCGGGGACCATTAGCAGGGCGAGCATGAACGGTGTGAGCAGATACAGCAGCCACCGCAGCACGTATTGCAGAATCAACATCGGAACCGTAATCAACGTGCCGACGTAGATGAAGATGTTTGCGAGAGCCCGAGAAACTGCCTGATAGATCGACTCGTTGATGTGGCGCCATGACCAATCGTTGCCTTCGGGATTGTCGGTCGTGGACTCCCGAATGACGTCAGCAGACGAAGTAGGATTCTCACGATATCCCGGATCAATGTAGTTGGCGACGTCCATGAAGAACGATTCCACCCGAGGGAACCATTGATCCATATATGCGACCGCCGCGACGATTACCACCGCCTTGGCCAACACGACCAGGAGTCCGGTGTTTCCCGTGCGCTGACCGGCAGCGTATGCAACGAGCCCGATCACCATAATCGCGAAGACGATGAATCGTAGCGCACCGACCAACGCCACCATCTTGCTCTCAAAAGTTGGTAGGAATATTTCCATCCCGAACTTAAGGTTGATCGGATTTCTCCGCCGAATCCTCAGGTGGCGGAATTTCCTTATTGGCTTCCTGTTCTGCCGGCTGTTTCGGCGCAGTCGTCGACGAGTTCATCCGACTGAACATACTCTTGTTGATATCCGTAATCGCCTTGTTCGCTTGGTCAGCTTCCTGCAATGCCTTGCGTTCGAGTTCCAACCGGGCTCGCTCCTGCGCCTCGATTTCCTCTTTTGATGGACCGCAGCCGCCGATCGCAAAAGCGGCGATCACGAAAGCAAGTCCGCGAATAGCATTCGTTTGTTTCATGGAGATTCCTGCCGGAGTTTGAGGGTTTGCATGTAAGCGGTGATTCGTTCGTTCGCCAAAAAATCATCCCGCGCCGCCAGCTCCGCCGCTGCCAGCCGCTCCTGTTCGAGCCGCGCATCGTTCGCGATCTTCTGGAGCACGACTGCGTCCACCTCGCGTCGTCGCACGGCCTCCATCTGCGCCAACTGCCCGTTCAGCACCGCCAGCTTGGCCGACAGTTTCTGGGTCTCAGCTTCGGTCGGCGCGGCCTTCAATTCGTCAAGCGTAACGGCGATCTCTTCCTGAAGCTCGCGCTGCCGGTCGGCTGTCTCCTCCGTGACCGCAGCTGTATTCTCCTGGGTCGCATCGAGGACGGAATACCGGCGGTAAGTCAGTGGATCGCGGCGCAGTTCGTTACCGTCGATATCGAGGCTCGTGATCGTTCGATAGTTCCCATCGGCCGTGCGCTTCAGGGATTCGAGGCTACCCACGAGTCCTCGGATGGCGCGTGACGTCTCACCGTAGTCACGGACGAGATCCTCATGGCCCAACCCGCGGAGGACGACTTTGGCGCCGGCCTCCGCCGGGTTGCCGGACCAGCGGCGAATATCATCCTGTATGTTGATCTGCCGGTTGAGCTGATCGATCTGCGTCCTCAGATTGTTGATACTCTCCACCCACTTTGCGATGTTCTCGGCCTGAGCGGTTCGGTTTGCGACGAGGTTAGCAGCGTCGGTGACTGGAATCTGCGCCAGCGCTGCGCCGGTCGAAAGCACGACAACGCAAACCAATCCCAGAATTTGACGGCGTGCCTTCATCGTTCGACCCGGACGTATTCGACGTGCTCTGCGCGAACGACGCCATCGATGGTGGATTCGGGAATCACCACTGGCACGAGGCGCGGCTCGCTGTCACCGGTGGTGTATTGCTCCTCCCGCTGACGGGCTTGGATGATCCAATAGTGTTGTTTCACCGCCTGATTCATCGCGCGGTCGTAACCGCGCTGCTCGGCTTCGCTCAGCGAACTTCGAATCTGGCTCTGTGCGATGCGTGAGCCGAGGTAGCCGAGAGCCGCACCGGCAGCAGCGCCACCGATCTTCTCGTCGGACACCTGATAACCCAGGGCACCACCTGCGCCAGCCAGGCCGAGGTCGGCCGCTGCGCTGCCGGCTGAATTGCACCCGCTGAGCCCCAGCATTGCCAGCGCGAGTCCAATCACCGAGAGCCTACGCGGATCGCTCCAATTGTTCATCGTCATCCTCCTTGTTGGGTTGAACGTTGCGGACCGTGCCACACAACGGCGGATCGGTAACCGGTGAGAAGTAACACAAACTGGAAAACTTCCGCCCCTCGGGCTGCTGCTCCGGCATGGGGTAGTTCTGGATTGCGGCGCACGCCGACTCCGGCAGCCCGATGTCACCGGCGATGTCGTCGACGTCGCTGCGGTCGAACTGCCGCATGAGCCAGAACTGCTTGCTGTTGCCGACCACGACCGGCCGGATGCGCGATTCCCGAAACTTGCTGTATTGCTGCACAATCGACGCCGTCCAGCAGTTGAACTTCCGCAACTGGGCGTAGGATTCGGCGACGATCTTTTCACCGCCCGACACGTCGAGAAAGCGCGCGAGTTCCTCGTAGATGATCCGCTTCCACTGTCCGCGCGGCAGCGAGATGATGTGCTGGCGCGTAAACCCGGTGATGAGCAGACCCGCCGCGGTCTTCAGCTCCGTCGCCTGTTCGGGAATGTAACCGAGTTCGAAGTGGGCCACCGAGCCGGTCAGGGAAATGTTCGTCGGTCCGTCGAAGAGCTTCCCATATTGGCCATGCGCGCACCACGCCGAGAGTAACGTGGCCAGGTAATCGACCTGCTCCTTCTTGTGCTCCGGGAAGCGTGAGAACTGCATCAGTTCCACTAGGCTCGCATGCGTCGGGAAATCCTCCCGTAGGTAGTGGGCGTGCGCAACGGCCATCACCTGTCGCTCCGTCTGCGGATTCTTCAGGAAGGCCGTGATGTCCGATTCCGATACGTCAGCCAGGAATTGGCCGGCTTCGTCGTCGTTGCGGTTGAGCCGGTCCCGCAGATCGGCGAACGCCTCGACCTCGGTAGCGCCGAGTCCCATCCGCAACTTCCAACGGTGCGTTGCGCAGGCCATGCGCTGAATCTCCGGAATCAGATCGCGATGTCGTTTCGACCACTCTTCGAAAGCGTCTTCGTAGAGCTGATGGATGTATTGCGCGAGGATCGCCTGCCGGACCTGCTGCGCCTCGGCATCGGGGGCCTCGCCGATCATGCGGGACACGAGCGCGACAGCAGTTGCGAGTTGCAGCTGATTGAGCGGCACTCCGCTGGTGTCAAAATAGTTGATCGTCAGGTCGCCATCGGGATGAAGCACGATGGGCCGCTCTCCCATCGCTTCGGTGAAGCTCTCGTAAGAAAGCCCTTCCTCGATCAGGACGGTGTAGCTGTAACGTGCAGCCGTCTGCCAAAGGATTTCCAGCATCGTGCGCGATTTGCCCGAGCCGGTCGCGCCGGAGAGCAGCGCGTGCTGCGGTGACGGTGGCGAACCAAGGAACGTGCGCAGCCCAACGAGATTGCGCTGCGAGCCTTCGAGGATAGCCTCCGCTTCTTCGAGATGCCCAACGAACGTCGCCGAGAACGGCAGCATGTCGGCGAGGTAGGCGTCCTCCGCGTAGAGGCTGCGGTGCCGATAGCCGGAACGCGTCCACCCGGGCCAGCTCGCGAAGAAGAGCTTCTTCGCCGTGGAGGGACGGGCACACTCGTAATACTGCGCGCCGGAAATGCCGTTGACGGCGTTCTTGATCGCGGCGCACTTGGCGGCGAGTGCCTGCTCGCTCTCGTCCCACACGCGAATGATGTAGGTCACGGTGTAAGGGCGAATGAACCCGGTCGAAAGCGACTCGATTTTGCGCTCCTTCTTGCCGATCGCGACCAGCAGCGAGTGCCGCTCCTTGTCCTGGTATTCGCCGCGCAGTCGCTCGATGGCTTTCTCCTCTTTGTCGACCTCCTGCCGCGCCGGCAGCGGCTCCACGTTGACAGTGATCTGATAGTCGAGGAAATCGAGTCCAGTCAGCCGCCAGACAATCCCGGGAGATGTATGACTCGGCCACCGCTTGAGCGCGAACACCGCATGGTATCGCCCATCGAGATAAAACCCGATGCGCTGCAACCCGACGCCGTCACCGTTCCAGCAGTTCTCCTGAATCGAAAGCTGGGGATTGAACTGAGTCGGAAAATCGAGATCGAAGCGGTCGGCGAACGATGGATTGAGGAACTTCGCGTAATACGTGAAGTGCGCCAAATCGTCCATCGGAGCGACCGGTGTGTCCGCGCCGAAGATCGTCCGCAGCGTGTCCGTGATCTCGTCGAATTGGGCACGCAGTTGCGCCAACACCTTCTCGTAGCAGCGCTGCATCGCCGCGCGGGTCAGGCGCACGCCCGAGGGAGCCGCAATCGGCGTAGAAATGAAGAGCACGAGTTGCTCTCGGCGAAGTTCGCGCCGCTGCATCCGACCCCAGTAGCGGCGGAACCGACGCAGTCGCGCCGCTTTGATCCGCGAATGGGAAACGCTCTCAGTTTCGCGATAGAATCGCGTGAGCGCGTCAAGGTAGTCGGAATTCCCGGTCCACTGGAACTGGGCGTGCGTGCCCTCGCCGAGCAGCGTCAGGAGCGCCCGCACCTTGTCTTGATAGGCGTTCAGATGAGCGACGCTGCCGCCTCGCAGGTCGGGCGGTTGCAGGACAAAGCCCTTGGCCGCGACGCCGCCTTTATCGAGCGGACCGAAGATCATCATGCCGTCGGCGAAAAATCCGTTGGGGGCTCTGTTACCCATCATTGCGCCTCCCCATCGGCTCGGGCTGGAGACAGGTCACCAGCGACCAACCTTCGCCGTTCACAAGGTCATCGAAGAGATCCTCCGCGTAGCCTTCGGGTTTGTTGTGCCGTAACAGTATCACCCAAGCGAACACGACCAGCGGAATCGGGACCGCGAAGATGACCGCCACCAGCATTCCGGCCCGCAGGACGAAACTGAACACGAGGTAGATCGCCAGGCCCACCACGAAGGCAACGAGCACATACATGAAGTCATTGCCTTCGAGGCCGAAGGCCCGGCCCCGGCTATCGTTCACGCTGTTGGTATCTGTGATCCGCAGCTCGCTCATTTTATGTATCCTATTGTATGATACCTAGAAGGTTGGCACGAGGGCGCCGTCGGCCATGCCGAAGATCGCGAATAGTGCGGCCATGATCGCCGCGGCGGCCGAGATAATGATGCCGCCAACGATGCCCATCTTTCCATCGGCGTCGCCCTTGGACATCTTGTCGGCGCCGCTCCAGATCTTGATGACGCCCCAGAGAAAGCCGGCGAGGAACATGATACCCAAGCCGGATTGAAAGCCGTCGCGTAGTCCGCCTGGAATTTGGCCTAACGGCGGGGCGAATGATACCGCGAATACGTCATTCGCTGCCCCGATCCAGATGAACGTCAGGCCCGCGAGTTTCACAAAGGAGGAGGTTCTCATCAGCTGATTGGTTGGAGGTTGGCTCTCATGTGCCCACAGTCGCAGGACACGTGCGTCTATTGCAGTTGGACCGGGTCGTGATTCGATATATCCCGGCGATCCTCCGTTTAATGGCGGCGAACCGCCGCTGCCTGATTGACCTGAACCAGCAGGTTGCGAGCGGCCACGCCCCAGAACTTTTTGAATACCTCGGAAAAGTGCTCGCTGTTGGAGTAGCCGACGAGGGCAGCCACCGAACGCCAGTTGTCCGGGCCCTGCATCAAAAGCGCATGCGCCCGAAGCATCCTACGCTGTTTGACGTAATGAAACGGAGCGCAGCCGGCGGTATTTTTGAACAGCTCCGAGAAATAGCCGACTCCAAGGCCGATCTGCTTGGCCAAGTCCGCCACCTGTATATCATATTTGAGCTGCCGCTCCACGAACGCCTCAACCTTCTCCCACTGTTCGGCGCTTAGACGCCGGAGTTTTGAAGCGTGCTCGGGACGAACGCGCAGCAGTTGCCCCAATCGTCGCACGAGAGCGGCTCCGAGGTAGGCAATCAATGGTCCATCTTCGGTCGATTGGATAGTGCCGAGGTCGCGACACAGGGCAGCTAGTCTCCAGATCACAGGATCGTGCTCTGCGGCCTGAATGACGGTGATGCCCTTCGCTTCCTGCCCGGATTCGCGATGCCAACAGGAAGGCTCGCAGCCAACCACAAGCAGATCGACGGAGCCGGACCAACTGAGAGTATGCGGAACGCCGGTGCCTACGACGTAGGGGCGAAAGGCCGCTACTCCGGAGCGGCGCGATTTTCCTCGTGAATCAACCCACGTGACAAGCCCGGCACATGCCCCAAAGGGCAGACCGATCGTCACGGACTGAGACGCGTCGAATTTTTGGTTTTCGCCTGGCTGACAATGCCGAGGCACCAGCGTGATGTCCGCCGAGTCAGATTCACCGACTACCTCAGGGTCGGGTGCCGAGTCGCTGGACTCTCCACCGTTGGCAACGGATGCAAAGGAGACCAACTGTGCATTGTGCGTAGCCATTTCTCATAGTCTCCTGCAAATAGTTAACAGAAATGACCAGAATCAGGATATTCGGTTCCCCTCCGAATGGGCCTTTTGCTGACGTATTCCCCACGGGAATATGTGGTTACGAGGCATCAGCATGACCGCCTTGACCCGCGTGCAACTTGCCATCCCTACCTACCTGAAAAATAGGTATTTACGGAAGCCGCAGCGTCCACGGAGCCTGCCGACCATCCCAGATTCGCAGCACGTCGACGCTCCGCTCGGCATCTTTCACGCGGTAGTAAATTGCGAACCGCCACTTGAAAATTCTTCTCATGTTCGGACGCCCCTGCACCGGTGCACCTCGATGTGGGAAGTGGTTCAGGGATTCCGCCAGTTCGAGCAGGGCACTCCCGACTCGTTCCGCTGCCGCCGGGCTGTCTTTCGCCACGAAAGAGACAATGCCGGCCAGATCCGCGATGGCCTCGTCCGTCAGGCCGACCCGGAACTCCATGGCGAAAGCATTTTACGAACCTCGCCAACCGGGGTCGTGCCGCGCTCGTCGGCCGAGCGGGCCGCAGCATCCAGCGCGGCCAGCATCTCGGGGGACTCCTGGAAGTCATGCGACTGCACCCAGTCGCGCACCTTCTCCTGTTCGGTCTCGGGAAGGGCCTCGATCTGCCGGATGATATCGGTCGCTGTCATGGGAAATAGAGTATGACAGCAACGGCGTCTGACAAGTCCGGGCCGACGCTGTGATCTCCAACGATCAATTCATCGGACCGCTCCCTCCGGGACCAGCGCACCACGCCTCCACGACCCCGAGCAGTTCCTCCGGGCCATTCGATGTGACAACGACGGACTCCACATTCCAGCTTCGGTAGGATGCGACATCAGCGTCGTTCACCTCGGGACCGTGAGCGATGATCCGACCGCCGAAACCCGCCTCGCGGAGGCGGCGCACGAGTCCAAGCCCGCCACCACCGGGCAATTCATGAGCCATGACCACCGCCGAGAAATCGCCGGACTCTCGGCGAAAGGCATCCCACGCTGCCTCACCAGTTCCAGCCTGCGAAACCGGCAGTCCTTCTAGGGTGAACAGGCGAACGAGCGCGTCGCCGATCAAGCCAACCGGGTGTGCGCAGAGCACGCGCGGAGATGCTGGCGGGAGATCCCCGCCGGTTTGAGTCGAGTCCATGGGTTTACCAGCAGATTATTCCGTAAAAGAATAATTCTCAGAAAGAATAAATCTAGGATGGGAGCGCAATAAGCGCCCCGTGCACCAGAAGAAGACCCGACGCAATATTACCGGCTCCGCCATCCAGCGCATACGCATGGCGGCCAGTCCACGCGTCACCCAAGAAGATATGGTGGGACGACTGGCCCGGTTGGACGTAACGGTCAATCAATCTCAAATCGCCAAGATGGAAAACGGGGAACGCCCGATATGCGACTATGAGTTGGAAGCCATTGCCAAGGCACTGAAAGTGCCCATTCAGGCACTCTTTTCTCCGGCATCGCCCGAGAAGGGAAAGCGCTGACCTGCCTGAGTCAGTTCCTCCAAGATTAGCCGGTTATTTGGTCGGTCGCATCGGACCAGTCCGTTGCCATTGCCCCCGGCTAGCACCGCCTCCGCGATGGCATCCTGAAGACAGCGCTCGACCGCGCCACGCATGGGCCGGGCGCCGAGCATCCGGTGATATCCCTCGCGAATCAGAAATTCGACGGCGTCCGGACCAACTTCCAGTTCGTGGCCGAGCGCGCGCAGACGCCGCCGCTCCGTCGCAATCAGTTGATCGCAGATCGCCCGCTGAGTAGCATAGTCCAGTCGGCTGAAGACTACCTTTTCGGTGATGCGGCCCACCAACTCCGGCCGCAGTTCCTGACCGACGCGCATGAGCACCGTGCGCTCAATTGTTGAGAAGGGGGCCGATACCATGCGCATGACTTCCGCCGAGCCGATATTGCTCGTGAAAATGACATAGAATCCGGTCAGATCCAACCGCTCGCCAGTCGCGAGAGTGATCCGGGCATCTTCCAAGATTTGCAGAAATAGATCGAGCACGAGTGGGTGAGCCTTTTCGACTTCGTCGAAAAGCAGTGTCCCGGTCGCAACTCCACACAGCGCACGGCCGAGCAGCCCTGGATCGCCCCGATCCTCGCCAATCAACTTGTCGACCGATTTCTGGAGCTGATATTCCGACATGTCGAAACGCACCGGCACGCCGCCGGGAAAAAGGTAGTCCGTGAAAACATTTACTGTCTCGGTTTTGCCGACGCCCGTCGGGCCGATGAACAGCAGCGAACCTTTCGGCCGCCGTGGATGCGCGAAGCCGAGTTGGCCCCGCGTGAGAACAGAACACACGCGACTAAGGACATGGTCCTGACCTTTGATCCGAGCGACCAGATGTGGGAATAAGCCGCGCAGACGAGCAACTCGCTGGACGTGCGCAGGCGATTTGGTATCCGCCCCGTCGTTCATTTTCGATACCATGACGCGACCTTTCCATCCGAGCCTCGGGGCGGCAGCAGCACTTGCCGAAACCCGCCGTTGGCATGCTGCACCACTGCCTCAAATTTTCGGAGTTTTCGAAAATCGTGTGGTTCCAGGTAATAGCGATTTTCCTCGGTCCATGAGTTGGTCCGCTTCCCGGCGGACCACCCGTAGGTGCGTCGCTTGGCTTTCCGCTTGCCGAGGGTATCGGCGGCCATCTTAGCAGAGTCTTCATCTGCGGCGCGGAAGGTGATCCGGTTTGCCATGTTGGCGACGAACACCTTGGCCTTTCGCTCGTCTCCCATGGGAGGGATCAAAGAAGTGTAGGATTGTGTCGCTGCCACCACCGTGGCGCGAGCCTCACGGATCACGTCGACAACGTTGTAATCCGACATGCCATCGTCGCTGGCGGTCACGATTTTTTGCGCTTCGTCTGCCCAGAAGATCAGGAGATTGTCCTCAAGGCGCGCCGCAGCCGGGCGATCAAACCGTCGCAAGGCATGGGAATAAAACGCCAGCTTGAGCAACGTATTGAGGTAACGACGTTCGACCTGAAACCGTTGAGGCAGGGACAAACAGATGATCTTTCCGTGGTCGAGTTCGTCGAGGCTCATGCCTTTCCCAAGTGGGCAAAAAATCTGCGCGATATCTGGATCTGTAAAATACTTCAGGTAGTTCGATAGCGTCGCTTTCACGCCGCCAAGTTGTTCGGCCGGTTGCTTGAGCAGGGCCTGTTCGTAGTGTCGCACAAGAGCGTCCGCCTCGGGAGTCTTCGCCTTGCGCAAACTGGCGGCGACCGCCTCCAACATGGAGTCCTCGGCGAACAAATCGTAGGCATGTTCAAGCGTGACCTCGTAGCCCGCCGCTGACAGCGCGCGGAACGCGAATTCCATCTGCACCTGCGCCTGTGTCCTGAAAAAACTCTGCTCCGAGCGTTGGCCCAGCGAAGCCGCCACGTCGCAGACTATCTTCGCCTTCGCCGAATAGGGTAGGTGCGGATCGTCGAGAAAATTGAAGGTGTGCGTCGGCTTCCAGTCGACCGGCGCACCCGGCGGTCGGACTTGAAGCAGGATCAAATCCTTTTCGCGGCCGAGTTGTCGCATCATACCCGAAAGCGTTTCCCAGTAGACGCCCTTGTCATCGACACAGACCCCTCCCCAGTTCGGACAATGGGTCGAAACCTGCGATAGCATCGCGTTGAGCGCTCCGGCTGTCTTGCCCGTCCCGGTCTGCCCCGTGATCAGCCATCCCCTGCAAAAGTCTTCCATTCGCCAGGAAAATCCCCCGAGGCGTAAGACGACCTGCGACTTCTTTTGCTGCGAGACACCAAAGGCACAATAAGCCTGCCAACATCCCAGCACCATAAAGCCACCCGCCACACCCCGCGCCAATCCGGCGTGCGACCAAAGGGTAAACGCCGCTCCGGCGCTGCCAATCGCGAGAATGAGATTTCCAATCATGATCGAGCGATGATGCTCAAATCCATGACTCGTTCCGCGCCTTGATTATCCCGGTGTATCACCGGGCAATCAGGGCGATACCCAGATCACTGGTAACGTAGTGCTACTACGAATTATCTCTATCGCGTTTCGTCGATTCGATTACCTCAACCTCGATTTTGGTGATAAATGCAGTATGGGGTGCCAGCTTCGGCCCGTATTCGGAGGGCAATTCGCGCAAGATTGGTGCACGAAAATTGGACAAGTCCTCCCACAACTCGCTGAGATTCTCTCCGGCAATCGTCACTTGATGGCCCGGGTAGGACAGGATGAGGCTTTCACCACTGTCCACGACGACGAACTGCGCGGTTGCTAGGTGAGACCAAGGGAATGCCCAGCGCGCTCCCTTCCACTGGAGGAGTTGCAATGTCGGTGCCGCAACAGGCTCCCCGTCGCTTTCGACGGCGGGGGCATCCGATTTTCGGCGTCCCTCGATCCTTTCGTGGAGGCTCATACGGCGATCCGTTGTTGATGAGCCGATGTCCGCATGCGCTGCATCACATCGTTGTGCCGACGTGTCCGCTCCACCGCCGCCACCATGCGACGGAACCAGACGGGGCGATGGATCATCGCCCCGGAGCGGTCATCGACCTCTAGGTCGAGTGCAAGTTCACGTTCCCCGACGCTCTGTATGTTTGCCCGCAATGCTTCCTTATCCGATGTGAATACCAGGACACGTTTACGGCCCCGTGATATGGTGACATACCACTGCTTCGCGTCGGTCGCCGCGCGGTTCGCCGCATCCGCGCAAAGAACCGTATCCACGGTCTTCCCCTGTGAACCGTAGGACGTGACTGCAAAGCCGCGAACAAAGAGCCGCTGCGAAGGGGCCAGCGTCTTTTGCACACGCGCATCGTCCTCTATCTTAATGCCGCCACCGCGCCGGAAACCGATCACCTTCACTAGCTCGCCGTTGTTGAGGGGGCGGCCTTCCACCGACGTTCCGTTGAACTTAAGCTGCAATCGATCACCGACTGCGATTTCCGAATCCGATCTCTCGGCCACAACTAGCCGATCCGCATAGCGGTAGCTCATGGTGGACCGCCGCCCATCCTTTATGAGCACTACGCCGTGCTCCGTCGCACCGGCGATCTCGCAAACGTCGCCTTTGGCGAACCGTCCGTAGCGTTGGAGGAAACTGACAAACTGCCCCGAACGCATCCACCGCGGGTCACGTTTCTGCGCATCGTTCAAATCAAGCGGGCGAAATGTCGCCAGATTCCGAGAAGCGCCCAATTTGCCCGAGACACGAAGACGTTCACGAATTGCCTCATTTACGCGCCGCGCCTCCTCCCGTGTCTGCGCTACCACGAGGACCTTTTCATTGCGGAGAGCACCCGCCTCATACTCCGCCGTGAGTTCCGCCAGACGTTCCTTGGGTCCAAGTTCCCGAACGCAACCCAGCTGGTCGAGCTGCTCAAATGAACCCACGATGTCACCGGTGGCCGCAGACCTCACTGCGTTCCGATAACGGCGCACAAAATCCCGTTCCGCAACGGATGAGGCACGCTTTGGGTCCTGTCGTCTGATTTGCCGAATGATTGCTGGCTTCAGTCCCGAATGCCGCTCGATCGCACGCAACGCATCCGACGCCGCGACTGCGCCGTGCTGCCGCGTGTCACCGGACAGAATCAACCGCCCACCCGCCGCGTGCACGATCTCGATCAATTGTCCGAGCTGCTTGCCGCCGATCTGGCCGGCCTCATCCACCATCACGACGGCTCCTTTAGGATGTTCAGCGCCAAGGAGGAACTTGGAGACGGTGTCGGCACCAAGTCCATCACGCTTCAGGTCGTTCACTTGCTGACGCTGGGGCGCGAGCACGACCACGGGATGCTCAGCAGCGCGGAGTCCGCGCTCGACTTCCTTCAACGCGAAACTCTTGCCCGTGCCAGCTCCACCACGAAATAGCGTAACGAAATCCCGGCTGTTCAGGATACGATCCACCGCATTCTTTTGCTCATCGGTAAGCTGGGATGATGGGCGGTAGTCAGGGTTCAGGCGTGCGTGCCGGCGACGACCATCATGCGCCGCAACAACGACCCCCAGTTCCCAGCTCATGACTTCGCGCGAGGTGAGTTTGTGTGTGCCAACCTCCCTAATGTAGCCGCGCTGTTCGATCTCTCCACGCAGCACCTCCAGATTTAAATTTTCGCCCCGGCATCGCGCCAGTGCCGCCGCCATCAGTTCATGATCGTGCACAACTGAACGCCGGTCGAACAACAGTTCATCCGCCCAGGAAACCGCCGCCGCCGCATCCGAACGACCTGTGGTAGGTTGCGTTCGATCCGAAGTGAGCGTCGCCAATTTTCGGGCTTCATCTCGTTTCAACTGGCTTCTCCATTCCGGCCGGAGCCGCTCCGCAGTCGACTCCTTCATCTTTCTTCGGCGATGGTCATGGGCCACTTGGCGGCGGACCGCATTTGCGTCCTGCAACCCGTTCCCGTCGTTCAGCCGAGCCGCCGCCCCCTGGTCGATCTGCTGATGCCGTTTGGAGAAGCGCTCGATCACGCTCGGAGGCACCCCGCGAATCTCGAAATCGCGGTGGTTCGATTCGATCTCATACCCAAGGCGGCGCAACCCTCTGCACAGTTCATGGTAGTAGAGGTTTTCCGCGAACTTCTGGGCGCGATACATCCCGGAAACCTCAAGCGCCTTCCACCGGGATTCGTCCTGATCGAAGGTTGCATTGAGCACGACGCAGTGGGTGTGCAGGTGCGGATCGAGCTCGCGACTCGTGTCGTGCCGGAAAGCCGCAGCGACAATGTTCCCGGTTTCACGATCACCATGTTGACCTCTTTTGCGCACCCGAGTTTGGGCGAACTTCTCCAGCTCGCTCATTGCCAGACGCACCGCCCGGTCATGCAGCCCCACAATACGATCATCCTGCATCAGCGCCACGACCGAGACCGACTTCGGTGGGCTGATCGTGAAGTCGTAAAACACCCGTCGATTCGCAACCATTCGCCCATCCTCGGTGCGACGGTTCGCGTTCGCCCGCGCAGTCAGCCGCCGCCCCGTTGTCGGATGTTTGCCGTCGCACAACGCTAGGAAATCGGACTCCTTGACATGTCCCGACAATCCCAGCTTCTCGGTACCGAGGCCGAACCATTCCCCCGCCACTTGGGCATCCGCAGAGTAGTAGTCGCCCGACGAAAGGTGCTCGCGGAAATACTCCCGGGCATTGCGCAGACTCAACTGGGGTTTGGGACTTAGCATCGAAAAGACCGACCTCGCGGGTTTAACTTACGAACGCAGCTGCGTTCTTTTTACTGCCAGACGCGTTACTCCTTACGGGAATCCGTAAGGTTTGGATCTTCGTAAATGCGACACAGGTCGCATACGCCCGATTGCGGGCGTCAACCGGCGCAGCACTGCGCACCCGCGGCGAAAGTCCCGCCAGGCCGATTCCGATGGCCGGAGGCTTTCCGACGCTCACGAAGACGCGCCGTGCTGCGCTGGACCGGCGCGCCATCGTGCTTTCGCGGAGCGATGCGGCACGCGCGCGGAGACCGGGACGTTCGTCGCTACGGTTCGCCGTCTGCCTGCGCGGACCGACTCGGCGGTTCCGCTACGGCTCCCGGCGTATCCTCCGCTCCTCAGTCCCGGATTCCGCGCCGGCCGCTGGTTATGGCGCCATCCGCGCCAGCATGAAATACGATCACTCGGTTTCATCCGCTCCCTTACGATGCCGCTCACTGCGGGCCGTGCGAACCGCCCGTTGGATGGCATCCGCGAGCTTTGTCAGCTGCACAGGCCCGAGATCCATGAGCGATACAATCGGGGTCTTCACTGCGAGCTTCGCCTCCGCAAACCCATGCACCCGGTCGCGATTCCACCCGAGTTCTCGCGCCCCCGCGAAGATCGCGCGAATCAGATCGTTCCGGTAGGCCACCGGATCACCGCGCCGCAGCCGCGAGCGATGGATCGCACGCTGCTGGCGCAGAAAACTCAACGCGTCCTCGTAGCATTCCCGGGGAATCAACAAGTAAGAGACAACGTTGAATCGGCGTTGTAGCATGCGATGAACGGCGGCGAGGCCTCCGGGCGCGCCGCCAGTCAGACGGTAACCGAGTTCGGCTGCGACCTCGCGAATACGGTCTCTCTGGACGACGCTCAAATGGCGCTCATCCGGCGTGATCGAGACACGCCGAACCAGCCGTTCAGCGGTCACAATGTCGCCTGCCGCCACCTGCACCTTGTTGCTTCGACCGACGACGCGAACGTGTTGCGGCATCACGCCGGTGCTGCCCGGTAACGCCGCGACAAGCTGCCGTGCGAGACGGCTGATTTCCTCGTCATCGACCACACCAGCGGCGGCAGACTCCTCGGCCAGAACGGCCTTTCGCAGGACCGATTCGGGCTTCTCGATAGCGAGATCCAGGAACTTCGCTCCATCCGAATTCTCGCCGAATTTTGCCCGCAGCCGAGTGCGCACTGCATCGAAGAGTTCCTTGATGGATTGGGCCGCCACAGTTTGGACGGGCCGCTTCAAAAACGACGCCGCAGAGAGCAGCGCACCGATGATAGTTTCGAGTTGCATGATACCCATGCACACCCGTCAACCGGCGAGGTGAGGAGCCGCCACAAGGCGGTCTATCAATTCTAGCTCTGCGCGTTTTCCCATCGTCGCATGGCCGTCAAGGCGTCGCTCGCTGCGCTCGACTCAGCCTTCCCTCCTTCGGCCTTCCCCTTCGCGCGGAGCACCACGGCTCCACGCTCAGCGGCCTGCGTCGTGACTGGCCATGCCTGCGTGGGGAAACGCGCGGAGCAAGCCGCGGCACCCGATCACGACGACCGGCCCGGCGGTGACGCACGGGCGTCTCCTACCATGAATCAAGTCACATTCACTTGGGGCGAAGAATCGGCCCGACAGGAATTCAAGATGGCCGTCAGTGAACAGCCCCAGCAACGACTCGAAACCTTCGGTGTAAAAGCAGTCAGCGATACCGAACTTCTGGCCATCATCCTCCAAGGCGGCGGCACCTGTCCCGGACAAGCGGTATCGATGGCGTCACGTCTACTGGCAGAAGCCGGATCCATTGCGGGACTCGCCTGCTGGAAGAGCACTGATTACCGGCAGGTGAAAGGCATTGGCCAAATGAAGGGATTGCAACTTGCCGCCATTGGCGAAATCGCCCGGCGCATGATGACCTCACCGCGAACGGCAGCACCCTGTTTCGAAACCCCCGAACGCATCGCCGCCCACTTCGCGCCGATCGCATTCGGACTTGAAGTCGAAAAATTCTGGGTGCTCTGCCTCAATCGAAAGAATCGCCTCATCCGACGTGTGGAAGTCACCTCCGGCACCGCCGGCAGCACGTTGGTTCATCCCCGAGAGGTATTTCGCGAAGCGATCAAAGAAGCCGCATCAGCGGTGGTCTGTGTGCATAATCACCCCAGCGGAGATCCGGCTCCCAGTGCCGCTGATGTGCGGGTGACACGAGTCCTCCGTGAGGCCGCTCGCACCGTCGAAATCGACCTCCTCGACCACGTTATCGTCGGTTCGAGCGAATCTGACCCGACCGGTCTCGGCTACTACAGCTTTAGAGACGCCGGGCTACTGTGATGCGACGACAATTCTGCAAGTGACTGCCGCTGCGTTTCACGCAGAGAGATTCGGAGTTCCTCAGTGCCGGCTCTGCCGGGTTAGGTATGGTCTACTTGAACTATCGTTGGCTAGCACCAGCTAGTTAGGCCGACTTTTCAACTGAACGATTGATGCATTTAGGGCAACCGCGCATCTGGGTATAAATTCTTTACAGGAAAACTAAATATGCCCTTAAATTAACTATGCCCCTAAAGATCCCCCGCAAAATCACCCACGCCCAATGGGGGCGCTTGGCGCACGTCGGGCAATTGCTTTGGTGGCGGGGTTGGGTGCGGCGCAGAGACTTGGTTGAGACGTTCGGCATCTCTGCCCTGCAGGCTAGTCACGATTTGCGTGAATTCCGGAATCAATATCCGGGAGAAATGAGCTACAATCAAACCGAAGCCCGCTACGTAGCGACAATACAGCTGCGGCATAAGAGCGACGAACCGGCGAATCTGGACGAGGCAGCCCACATCCTTGCACAGGTGCCGCGGCCAACATCGAGCGGACCTTGGATCGGTCGAGTCCAACTCCCAGCGAGGCGCGCGGATCCGACAGCAGCTCGGGCTGTCGTTCGCGCTATCTTCGCCGGACAATCTCTCCGCATCCGCTACGCTTCAATTCACTCGAATACCTTCCGCTGGCGCTGGATTACACCCCATGCACTGGGCTACGATGGCTGGAGGTGGCATACCCGGGCATATTGCTCGGACGAAAGCGCGTTCCGAGATTTTGTCATCGGACGTATCGCGGAAACTGCTGAAACCGGAGCGCCGACGGCCAAGCCGGAAGACGATCTGGCTTGGGCGGAAGCAGCCGACGCGACGGTAGAACTGAGTCCCGCCCTCGGAGAGGAGCAAAAACGTGCCTTGAAGTTGGATTTCATGATGAACGGTGATCGCCTAAAACTGACGGCTTCTCCTGCATTACTACACTATACCTTCGCCGCCCTCGGTCTGGCAGAAGATGGCAACCCCCAAGTTCCTCGGTTTGCACGTGTAAAATCGCACCCGGTACGTTCTCCGATTCCAACGGATCATTCCAATCGTGCATTTTCAGCAGAGTAAGGTCTAATCCCGTTTTTTGATCATGGCGGTTTCCCTTTCCACTGAATTCTGGTCCTCGCTCGACGCTTTAGGCGTTCAGCGCGAACAGGTTCGGCTTTTTGATCGCTCCCGTCAAGCGTCACCTGACCAGATCGAATACCTCGACTTAGTAGAACCGCGCGCCGACAAACCGTTGCTGCCTGATGGTGTTATCGAAGTTCATGGGCAGCCGCGCTTGTTCTTCGTGAACGAATGTGGAGCTTTTCGTGGCTCTGAAAGCCACAGCAGTGATTTAGAAACGCTGCGAAAAGTCCTCGGATGTCGCGGTGAGCGCATCTTTTTAGCCCGTGTACGCCCGGGGTCCGTTCATGTCACCCCCGCAACTTTGGCAGACGTCAGCCCTGGCTGGCAGGAATTCCGGGCGGGAACCGGTGCTGCCGATACGTTCCTTTCCCGATTGGCTTTCGGGCTGCACTCCGAGGCAGACTCGCAACATGTCAATTACGCATTCAACGAGATGTTCGAGTTGCTCAATCAAGCGGCGGACGAGCTCGTGGGACATATGATCGATCCGGTAGATGTGTTGTCTTTAGTCGGGCGTGCTCTCTTCTTTCGCTTCCTTGCCGACCGTCAGATTGTGACAGCGGATGACCTGCCAGATATTCACGAGGGCCTAGCGGACACGACTCGGGCTTTTGCAAATGCGGAAATGGCTTGGGCAACTAGCCGATGGTTGGACAAGACTTTCAACGGCGACCTGCTTCCCCTGACGGAACGAGGCTCTCGAAATTTCTTCCTCGAAATCGGCACGAAATCGAACAACGCCGCATTTCACCACCTATCGGCCATCGCCCGGGCGGATGCCGCCGCAGCTGGATCAGCCTATCAACTTCGACTGCAATGGGATGGGTTTGATTTCGCTCACGTACCGGTTGGGCTGCTCAGCCAAGTTTATGAAGCCTTTTGCCACAAATGGGACCCCAGTGCCCGTTCGACTAGTGTTCATTATACACCACGTCATCTCGCCAGCGCGATGGTTGATGAAGCATTTGATGGCCTGCCTCATCCCGCCGCCGCTCGGGTGCTGGATCCTGCATGCGGTGCCGGAGTTTTTTTGGTGCTTACGCTGCGCCGGCTTTATCGCGCCCGATGGGAACGGGATGGCGTCCGGCCTAACACCAAAGTTATTCGACAGTTATTGGAAACACAAGTCGTGGGATTCGACATCAGTGAATCAGCGCTTCGTTTGGCCGCTTTAAGTCTTTATCTCACTGCAATCGAACTAGACCCCAAGCCGGTCCCACCGCGCGGACTTCGATTTCAAGAGTTACGGAAACGCTCGCTGTTCCTCATGCGCCTGAAAACCGATCCGGATACCGGTCCGGTTTTAGGCAGCCTCAATCCGCAGCTCAGCGCAGGCTTCTATCATGCATTCGATCTCGTAATCGGGAACCCGCCATGGACGAAACCTAAAGGAAACTTCCCTGCGCTGTTCACGCAGGTAAGTCAGGATATCATCGCTCGTAGAGCGGATGCGATCCGCGCTAAGAAATATCAGAATCCAGCGGGGGCTCCTGACTTACCTTTCGTCTGGAAAGCATCGGAATGGGCGAAGCCAAACGGCCGAATCGCGCTCATTATTCATGGTCGATTCGTGATGGAACAAACTGCCGTGCCGTCCCGTGCGCGGGAGGCAATACTACAGCTGATTGAGGTTAACGGCATTATCAACGGGTCTAATCTTTCGGATACAGACGTCTGGCCGAAAATGAATCAGCCATTCCTGATGCTATTCGCCCAGAACCGCGTTCCAGCACCGGACCACCGATTGCAGTGGATCTCGATCAACTACGACTTAGAACTGAATCGACGCGGTGAGTTCCGTATTGATGCCGAGCAAGCAGAACCCGTTGCACCGGCCGCAACATTTGCTGAGTCTTGGCTTTGGAAAGCGCTCGCGGTCGGAACGTCGTTAGACATTGCAGTTGTGCGAAAAATTAAGGCCAAGAGCGCGCCAACTTTAAGCCATTACTGGGAGCAAACGCTCGGTTTGATCTCGTGCAATGGTTATCAAATTAAGGAAAGTCAGAAGCAACTTAGTGCGTCAGCCCTCCATGGGTTACCCGATTTGTGTTCGACTACGCAGTTTCGCTTTGAGATCGATGCCGACCAACTCGATCCTTTCATCCGACCGAAGGCGTTCCGGCCGCGCAAACGCGAGGTCTATCGTGCGCCGCTCGTTTTAATAAAAGAATCTCCCGGTGAAAGTCGCGAGTCTGGCTGGGCGCTTCTCAGCTTTAATGACGTGGCTTACGATCAGAGTTTTTATGGATACTCCGCCGCCGGCGCGAAGGACGGCGAAATGTTGGTCCGCTATCTCCAACTTTTCGCGCACAGCGCGATTTGGCAGCACTATGCGCTTTTGACAGCCACCAAGATTGGATCGGAGCGTCGCACAATCTACAAGCAAGTGTTTGATAATTGCCCACTACTGCCATACGATCAGCTCAATGCTCAGCAGCAACGTCGCGTGGCCACGCTCTCTAAACAGCTTTTGAAAGAAGACCGGCGAGTCTTCACCCATATTGATAGATTTTTTGCTTCGCTGTATGATCTGGATCGCCTCGATTGCGAAGTAATCCGCGACACTTTAAGCGTCGTGCCGCCATACAAAGCTGTCCGTCTGCGAGCTTCTCGACCGCCAAGGGCCGCAGAGGCAGACCGTTTCCGGAATCGTGTGGAATCTCTTCTTTCTCCGTTTTTCCGTGCAGTCGGCACTGAACCGCGTGTCTCGCTTTTACCCGCCAACCAAACAGATGATGCACCAATCCCCGCCTATCGTATTCTACTAATTTCGCGCCGTAGCCGCTCCAAGTTCACAATCGATCCGGCACTTTGGCGGCAGATCACGAACTTAGCAACCGAGTCAGGCGCTACTCGTATCACCTACACGGCCGATAATGGGTTCGTGGTCGCCTTACTTAATCAATATCGCTTTTGGACGCCCAGCCGCGCGCGTTTGCTTGCCGCCACACTGGCACGTGAGGAACACCTTACCGGGAAAGCTTGCTGAGAGACCATGGCGATCGGTGTTTATCGCATTTCAGGCGTTCGCCTACCTCACCCGCCGATTCCGGTTCATCTCCTGCTGGTCGTCGAGCAGGCTTTAGTTGAGGCGTGGAAGCGACTGAAACGCAAACCCCCAGCCGGATTCGATCTATCGACCGCGACGGAGGACGTGGTCACGTTTCACCTGCACCAGGTGCTAGTTAACGACATTTTTCGACGACGGAGGGTTCGCGGTTTCACCGCCGAGACCTTTACTCCGCCCCAGCGAGAACCCAAAGTATCCAGTTTCGACCGTGCGAGCATCGACAAAATGCCGGACCTGCGGGTCGATCTGGTCGACCGACCCAATGTGGTCCTATTGACCGACGACGGGCTGTTTATCGAGTGCAAGCCGGTAGATGCGGCGCACTCAATTCCCGCACATTATTGTCGCCGGGGCGTGCGGCGTTTTATTGAAGGTGAATACGCGTGGGCGATGCCCGAAGGAATGATGGTCGCATATGTAGCAAAAAGTCACCGAGGTAAACGTTCTACTCCGTTAGCTGCGCTGCATGTGGCTCTAACAGCCAGTCAGAAAGCATTCCCGGATGAGTTCGCCACTACACAGCTGCCTATCGCCTGTTCACAGGCAATCGCCAGTGGCGCAAAGGTGGTAGCATGGACAACTCGCCATCGTCGGCAGTTCAACTATCTTCAGACTGGTGGCCCGGCCCCGGAGTTACTGCTTCGCCATCTCTGGCTTTTACGCTAAGCTTTTCGGCGTTTTTCGCCAGCTGCTGGGGGTCTCGCGTTAAGCCGACCGCATGGACGGTCCGGCGTTCATCGCGGGAGATGCCGTGGCTCTTGCGGAAACGCCAAAATCCAAAAAGCGGTTAAGGATTCAATGTTATCATCGTGTCGTTAGTCAGACTGGAAAATTTTGTCCTCACCACCACCCGCCTCCGCCAAGATTACCGCAGCTGGCAAGTTCCGCTTCGCTCTCCAACTTGCCAGCCGCGCTCAGAGCTGCGGCTATCAGGGGCGGTGGGAGTTTGGTTGATGCCGGTTGAAATACACCAACAGGCACCGCACGTAGGGATCTCCGCTTAACACTACTTCAAGTTCGCGGGCGCCCTGGGCGCATGTCTCGACGGATTCCATGACGATTGCAAAAGCGCCGGAAATCGAGTGAGGCGATTTCGATTCCGAGTGTCGCGAGATGGCCGCGCACATCACGCGTTCGGTAGGTCGGTCGTGGATTTCGCAGCATGTAAAGCAACGTCTGGAGTTTCCACCAATCCGTGTGGCCCACGACTTCACGTCGCGGGCGTAGTGATGCTGACTTTTCCAAAAAGTGGAGAGCCCGGGTGTAGTGCTTCAGCATGCGACGTTGGTCGGCGAGGCCTGTCGATCTAAGGAAGGCGAGGCTTGCTCGCACCAGCGTTGGCGCTACGGAACCCGTGGTGCTCGCTTCGCGCCAATCGTGGGCCAGCAGAAACGCCCCGAGGTCTATACCGCCAGCCTCGTATTGCCTAAAGGCGCATTCCATTTCCGCCCAAGTCAGTCCCCCGTAGATTCGCGGCATATGCCCGTTTGATTTTCGCAATTGTCGGCGCTCTTCTTTCCATGCCCGATCCTCACCGTTAAGGCTCGAAATGTCGGCTACCGCGTCATTCGAGGTATCGGCCCCGGCAACCAAACGATCAAACCTGTCGCGGACTTCGGAATCCCGGGCGAATTCCCCCCGGAGCCATTGGTGCAGATCCGGAGTCTCCCGACACAAGTCAACGAGCAGTTTGATCGCCGCCGTTGAGCTGTCGTCCGCCAAACAAGCGAGCACGTCGGATTCCGATGAAGTCCGGGACGTATTCATGACTGTTCAGAACGCGATCATTCACAAAGGTTCGCTGATCGCGTCGAGGTTCCTTCAAACAATGGGCACATGCGCCGGTAAAGTGGTGCGAGATCTTGTCGGACGGCTGCCGCTCGCATCGATGGTAACTTGAGCAGTTCGCGCTCAGTGGGGAGGGCTCGCACGAGCTTGTTGGCCAATGTGACGTAAGGGCTGAGGCCTGGCAGCGGAAACGTCCGCGAAGGCGATTTCGTTTCCATCGGGATATCAAGCCGATCGTAGGCTTGCCGGAGGCTCATGCCCTGAAGAAAGGCGACATCGGTCACATTCTGCGCCAGCCGCATGTAGCGCTGCGCGGTGCGCGGAGTCCCGTGGAAGTTCTGCTCCAGCCAGATCAGCCAAGAGCCTGCTCCCATCGCGCGGCGAACGCGCTTCTTCTCTTCCACGAGAAGTTGCCCGGCACGCCATGCGGCAGTTAGCGCCGCATGAAGCGAACGCCGGGTGGCTACCGCGTGTTGGCGGGCTTCCTCGTGGAACTGGTTTATTTCGTCCGCAACCGGTCGAACAATGGCCGTATTCATGACGGGAAGCCAGTGGTGAGCCGAAAGCTATCGGCCAACTTGTGGACTGCTTGGCGAGACCGGCCGGCGTGGTTGCCGATTTGCTCAAGGGTCGCGCCATTGATGAGGTCGGGACGCACACAGTAAAGCGCAACGGTGGCCCGCAGGCCGCGCTCTTCGAGGTTCCCGCCCTCGGCCATCCAAATCAAGAGTCGGCAAAGGGCTTCGGCCGCGAGGAGGCGAGCCTCGCGATGCGGATCAATAGGGTCGGTGAAGAAGGTATCATCATTTGTATTCATGGCAGGTTTTGGGTTCGCCGCCATCTTACCCCCAACCGTCTCCGCGAAATAGGCGCAGCGTTTAGCCTCCCCGTTGATCGTATTTCGCCGAATGCAACGACGTGCGACACGCGTCGCATTTGGACAAAAGGAAACGCCGGTCTACGAGAGAACCGGCGCTTCCGTTTCATTCACCACGCGCGGGAACACGCAGCTTTATTCGGATGTGTGCGGCGACTTGGTCAGGGTCGTAGTAGACGAAGTGCCCGACCCGATGATAAGGAATGCGCCGTAGTTTAGTCCACGCACGGAGCGTGCGGATCGACGGTGCCTTGCCCTGCGGAAAGATACCGCTTTTCCGCAGGCCGACGATGTCAGTGAGTCGGGTCTGAACCATCGAGGGAGATGTCTGTGTTTCCATGCCCTTGGTTTCCGGTCAACTCACGCGGCCTTGCGGTGAGAATGGGTTGAGGATCCATCGGTAGGCGACGCAGTTGCCACTTCTCCGGTGTTCTGCGGAGCGTGCTTTGGCAAGACGCTGAAGAAGGCCTCGGCGTCTTGGGCGCTCTTCAGGTTCAGGTAATGCCGACGAATGATGCTCTCCGAGTTCCCGGCCTGAATCGCGGCTTCCCCGATAGAGCGAAATTTCGCCACGAACATGGAAATGAACGTGTGGCGCAGCACGTCGTGCGTGAGGTGGAAGCGGTCACGGAACTTGGCCCGACGTTTCTGAAAGTTTCCGACCACGATCGGAAATTTCGTCAGCGGATAGGCACGCAACCAAGCAGCGAGGTTGGGTTGAATCATCACCTGCCGCGGTTCACGCACCTTGGAAACGTCGCCAGTGATATTGATCACGCCGGCATCCAGATCCACGGCCGACGGATCGAGCTTCTTGATTTCTCCATGCGGCACACCCGGCCGGATGCCGGCGAACAGACAAAGGGCGAAATACGGCACCCAACGCCCACCCTCAAACGTCTCGAAGTGTTCCATCAGCTCCCGCACCTCGGAGAGGCTCAGGGTATTGGCGGTGCCGCCACGGCGCCGGAGGCGATGCTGCGGCACCTTCAGGATCGGGTTCTTTTCGATCCAGTCGCGATGGAAA
The DNA here is from genome assembly GCA_963974355.1 of uncultured Opitutaceae bacterium. Taxonomy (GTDB): domain Bacteria; phylum Verrucomicrobiota; class Verrucomicrobiia; order Opitutales; family Opitutaceae; genus Actomonas. Next base: position 4,284 of record CAXBDS010000016.1, on the reverse strand, counting down.
CAAAACTTGAAGAACGTGCCGAGGATACCGCGGCGGTTATTGTAGGTCTTCAACGACGGGCGCCCGAGTTCGATAAACGTGACGAGTTGGGGCGGGGTCAGCTCCGCGACCGACTTCCTCGGGAAGTGTCCGACCAGCTTTTTCAAGTCGGCCCGGATGCGCTCCATCTGGGGCTTCGAAATGTAGTCCTGCTTCAACTCGTGCTCCTTGGCGGCGACGTATTCCGCCACCGCCTCGGTTAGCGACTTCTGCCGCTCCGGCTCGCGGTAGTTCGCGAGTGCGAACTCGACGCAGAACGTCAGCGAATGCTTCTGCCCATCGAGCCGGCAGAACATGGCCTCGGCTTCGTGGAGTTGGGCTTCATCGAGTCGGGTCGCAGCGACGCGGACGCCGGTTTCGGCCTGCACGGCCTGGATGTCGAGGAGATGGCGTTCCGCTTCGGCTTCTTTGCGGGTGGCGAAGTTCCGACGAATGCGCTTCCCGTCGAGCCAGCCGCTGACGCGGTGAACGATTTCCCCGGAGGGATTCTTGAACTCTGCGATGGTGAACTTTGATTCCTGCTTCATGTCCGATTTGCCACGTCAACTGGCAAATCGGTGTCGCTGATTCTTAAGTTCCTGCACCTTAACAAATAAAATGGCGTCCCCACGGGGATTCGAAACTATTCCTCTAAGCCGAGCTAAGTCGTATATGATCGCGGACTTAGTTAATGGTTAATGAGTTAGAACAAGTAGCGAAAGGAAGAAACCAAACAAGAGGAGAAACAAAGCCCGCCGATTGTGGCAACCTCTGGCAACCTCTGTAGGGGTTCTTCAGCTACACGGCAACCATAGCGCCTTTAAATCGAAACTCAAGGGTCGAGATGTCGAACGACTCGTTTCCTTTTGACGAACATACCCAGAATCCGGGCGTTGTGGTTCTGCACGGCTTGCTGCAAGTCCGCTAAAGGATTAAGAGTAAACGGGGCGCACGTCGCGTGATCCGACGCCTCATTCTTAAGTCGTTTTGTAATCGTGCCGGAATCGACGACGCATTCGCCACTGAGGCTGACTTGCATCAAAATCTTGGTTGAGAAATCAATAGCCATTGATTTCTCAAGGGCCGAGCCAGATCCACCGCACGGTATCGATCAGCACAACGCCATCCGCCCCTTCGTTGGAGATCGTCACACTTGTCGGCTGCCCCGCGTTGAAGCGGAATTCCCCGAGCGGCTGAAACGCGAACGGTCCGGGTTTCTCCTTCTGGTCGATCCTGAGTTCCGTCACACCATCGGCGTGGCTGACGGTCACCGGCACGTTCGTCGCCCGGTTGACGCCGCCGGGAAACGCCATCGCCACCCGGTAACGCCCCGTCTTGGGCAACGTCGTGGTAAATTCGGCTTTCATCGCCTCGCCCCCGGGTCCCTGATCCATCAACCCCACCCGTTGCCGATACTCCACTTGGGGACCGCGCGCCCGATCCCACCGACCGTCGAGATCGGCCGCAAAGTAATGCACCTCGCGGTTCAACGAAGCCTCCTCCCCCAGATCGACCTCGAGCCTCGCCGGCAACGCCACCAGCCCGTCTTCGTCGCGCACAAGCACCATGACCTCCGCCGGCGAAGCCTGGTTGAACGTATGGCGCGCGGTTCTGCCCGTGGCCTGAACTTCCCCACTCCCGTCAAAGTTCCACAAGATCGACGACAACGGGGACTGCACGTGGCGATCCACCACCTCAAACTCGACCGGCTCGCCCGGCTGCGGATCGCGCGTCTTCACCTTGATGTCGACCACCGGGCGGAAAGGCGCCTCCAAAGGAATCCCCTCGCGCGTCAAGCGGCTCTGCAGCTTCTCGATGGAAATGTCCTGCGCTTTCGTCCCGTCCCGGCGCGCCAGATCGACCGCGACGCCGCCCGCGTGTCCTAGCATCATGAATACAGGTTCCATGCGCAGACTCGAATAGGCGACATGCGTCGCCGAGACCGCGGCCACGACGACGAGGTTGTCGACCCCATAAGGCAGCAAACTGCGGTAGGGAATTTCATACGGATCGGAAGCATCGTTGAAATGCCCTTCCTCCAACGGCCCTTCGTCGGTCTGGATCACCTGGATGGCGTGGCTGTCCATGTTGTAGCTGCCCATGGCGACCGTGTCGGGTTTGTAGCGATCATAGAGCAGGTCGTTCTGTGTGAGCATGTGGCGGCCCATCATGCGCCGGGCCACCCGCACATACACCTGCGGCGTCACGTGGCCGCTCTCGACGAACTCGTCCTTGGGCAATCCCCAGCGCCGCGCGTCCCGCTTGAACTCCTCGGGGAGCTCCGGGTCGTTTTGCAACATATACCAAAGGCTAAGCCAATAATCCTGCACCTGCGCCGTGATGCGCGCACGTTGCTCGTAGTCGCCGTCGCTGTAGGCGTAGTTGACGCCCAGCAGATCGGCTTTGTTGGGATCGCACTTCCCGTTGATCATCGCCCACCGCACGGTGTCCGTGAAGAGCTGGTCGATCCGGGTGAGGCCCAGGCGGTTCACGGTCTCGATCATGCCCGCGTGCGCTTCGCGATAATAGTTTTTCGGCTTCGGGATCGGCACCCGGTTGTCATCGCGGATGCTCAGCGTGCCGCGAATATTGTAGGCCTGCACCCGCTGGTCGCCCTTGCCGATATACTGCGCGGGGCCGCGCGTGATGCCCGCGAGCGGCTCGTCATACTCCGACCGGGCCTCGCGGCCGACCCGGTAAAGCACGCCCGCCTTGGCCATGAGATCGCCTTCGTAGCTGCCATCGACAAAATAGCCGCCCGTGAACCGGGTGAACGCGCCCGATTCGTAATTTTTTGTAGTGAAGGAGATGATACGATGGTCCCGCACCTCGACGTCCTGCAGTTGCTCCCGGATGCGCACCGTCACGCCGGCCTCGGCCAGCATTTCCTCGTAGATCTGCAACGCCACCTTGGTTTCGAAGAAATAGCCGCCGCCGGTCTCCTTCACCTGCACGGAATCCGCGCCGTATTTTTCCGTGTAGTGCGCAAGCACCCGTGCGTAAAACTCGCTCGCGAGTCCACCGATCGTCGCCGGCTTGCCGATGTCGGTCTTCGTCAGACCGCCGGTAGTCAGACCGCCGATGAGATAACTCGATTCCACCAGCAACACGCTGGCCCCGCCGCGCCCGGCGGCCACGGCGGCGGCGACACCCGCGGAGGTGCCGCCAAAAACCACGATGTCGTAGTCGGGCGCGGATTCGATCGGGGCCGCCCCGGCGGATCGAAATGACAAAAGCAGGACAAGGGCGAGCCACGCCCGGCGGAGGTATGATGTGGTCATGGTTTGAGGGAGGGGTTCAGGGGTTGATGCCGGCCCGGCGTTGCAGATGGCGCAAAAGCCCGATCTGCACGAAGGCCGTCGATTCAGGATAGAGGTCAAAGTGGAGGCGGTCCTCCGTCGCGTCGCCGTCCGCGTCGGTGACAAAATTATACACCCCGCCGATCTCCGTGAAGAGCCGCGCGTCAAACGGGTTGTTGCCGCAAAAATAGCCCGCGATCTCCTCGAAACGCCGGGCGTAGCGCGCCTCACCCGTCAACGCCTCCAACTCCACGAGCGCCTGCATCCACAGCCCGGCGTGGAAATACGTCAGATGCGTGATCGCGGGATCATCCGCCCGATAGCGCAACTCGCCGGGATCATCCGGCGCCCGTCGGCCAACCGGCAGGATGACCGATCCTCCATAAGCCCCCGCCGCCGGTCGCGCCGCCAACCAGCCGTCGGCCACGGTTACCGCGGTATCGCGCCAATAGCCGGCCGACGGATGATCGGCAAAGCGCGCTGCGCCCCGGGCCATCGCCTCCACCGCCGTCGCATCGATATCCGCATAGGTGGACCAAAAGCCCTCCGGCCGCACCGCATCGGCCAAGGCCTCAAGCGCGGTCTGCGCCAGCAATGCCACGGTCTGAGGCGCGTCATACCCGTGCTCGCCCGCCGCAAAGATTTCCATGTTCGCGATCTCCGCGCGTTCGCACGCCGCCAGCATGCCCAAGAGCAGATACGCATGCTCGCCCGGGCTCCGCCACAGCGGACGCGCCGGCACCGACCCATCCCGCCTCCGGATGAAGCGCAGGTAAGGTTGCCCGGCATCAGCGTAGCCGCGCGCGGCGCCGAAGCCCCACCGCAATCCAGCGCGCAGCACCTCGCGCAGCCGGTCCTCGGCCATGCCCGGCAACGGATGCCCCAAGGCCTCGCCCACCGCCCACAACGACCGCCCTAAAAACACCCCGCCGCGCCGATGATCCCCGCGTGATCCGTCATGAAACCA
>CAXBDS010000015.1:0-49588 GCA_963974355.1 uncultured Opitutaceae bacterium | reverse complement strand
CGTCGGCATCGTCTATTGCACGGAAGATCGTAAACGCGAAGGCATCGTCCCCATCCTCTCGGTCCAGGACAACTGCAACCTAGGTATCCGTTCGCCGCATACACGTTTGGGCGGGATCATCAACGAACGCTGGGAGCGCACCAACGCGACCGACAAAATCGACGCCCTCAACGTTCGCACCCCCGGACCGGATCAACTCATCCGCAACCTGTCCGGCGGCAATCAACAGAAGGTGATTCTAGGTCGCTGGCTCTCGACGACGATCCGCGTGCTCCTGCTCGACGAGCCGACCCGCGGCATCGACGTCGGCGCGAAGAGCGAAATCTACCGCATTATCAGCCGGCTGGCCGAGGAAGGCGTGGGCGTGATTCTCGTTTCGAGCGATCTGCCGGAGGCCATCGGCCTCGCCGACCGCGTCGCCGTCATGCGCCAAGGCGTGCTCGCCGCCGTGCTCGATCGCGCCGAAGCCACTCCCGCCCGCGTGCTTTCTCAGGCCCTCCCCCTTGAAACCACCCGTTCCGCCTGACCCGATGAGTGCTCCTGAAAAACGTTCCTTCGCCGCCACCGCCGGCATCCTGCTCGACCGGGGGGGCATGATTCTTGTCCTTGTGCTGCTCACGGTCGTCTGCGCCCTGACGGTGCGCGGCTTCGGCAGCCCCGAAAACGTCATGAACCTGCTGCTGCAGGTCTCCACCGTCGGCATCGTGGCGACGACGATGCTCTTCTGTCTGGCGTCGGGCGACTTCGACCTCTCGGTCGGCACCGTCATTCCGGCCGGCGGCGTGGTTTGCGCGCTCGTGTTGCGCGACACGGGCAACCTCGCCCTCAGCATCGCCGCGGCCCTCGCCTTTGGCGCGATCGTCGGCCTCGTCAATGGCGTCGTCGTGGCCCGGTTCAAGATCAACGCGCTCATCACAACCCTCTCCACAATGATGATGGTGCGCGGCCTCGCGTTTGTGTTTGCCGACGGCAAGTCGATCGGCATCGCGAATGAAGCGCTGCTCAATCTGGCCAACTCCGCATTCCCGGTCATCCGCAACAGCGCTGGGGCGGTCGTCTTTCAGATCACGTTCCCCGTGTGGGTCTATCTCGGGCTGGTCGCCTTCTTCGGGTTCGTGCTGCAACGCACCACGTTTGGCCGCAATACACTCGCCATCGGCGGCAATGAAGAGGCCTCGCGCCTCGCCGGCATCAACGTCACGCGCGTCAAGATCACCATCTTCACCATGCAGGGCGCAGTCGCGGCGCTCGCCGGCGTGTTGCTCGCGGCGCGACTCGGCATCGGCGATCCGAAGACCGCGCAAGGCAGCGAGCTCTCCATCATTTCCGCCTGCGTGCTCGGCGGCGTATCACTCTCGGGTGGCGTGGGACGCATGAGCTTCGTCGTGGCCGGCGTGTTCATCATGGGCATCGTCGAAAACGCGATGAACCTCCTGAACATCGATTCGTTCTACCAATACATCGTCCGCGGCGGCATCCTTCTGGCCGCCGTCATGCTCGACCAGCTCAAGCAACGCCGGGCCTGAACGAGCGGTCCGATTCGACGCCTTCGCCGCGGCCGTTAATCGACGTGAAATACCTCTTCGGCCGTGGCCCACCACTCGCCGGGAGCGCGGTCGGCGAGTGGTTGTTGCAACGGCTTGCACACCGCCCACCACGCCTGCGTTTTGGGGTCGGCTGCCATCATCGCCATGTCTGCGGCGAAGTCCGTCCCGGTGTATTCGAAATAACTGAACAGGTAGTGCCGCCCGTCCGGCATTTGCCGGAGGTAGATCGAATAGTTGCGCAGGTGGCAGCGGCTGATCATCGCCAATACCTCCGGCCAGACGGCCGCGTGCAGCCGACGGTATTCGGCAATGTCCGATTCAGCCAAACCGATGACGGCGGCGTGACGGGTCATGGTCGCGACGGTTTCGTGGTTTATTTGGATTCGGGCAATACGACGCGCACCGGTTGCCAGATGCGCACGGGACCGAGCAGGCCCGATGCCACCAAAGGCTCGTCGGCGTCGTAGAATCGCCAGGTGGCGAAGGTGACGCGGCCGCCGGGTGGCTTCGGTTTCCCCTGCAAATACCAGCCCGGCAGTTTGACGATACCGTGGGGGTCGACGCCGCGCTCGTCGCGCAGGCCAAACTCGTCTTCGACCGGCAGGCTCTCGTCGCCGATCAGCCGGTTCGTCCACAGGTTGGTCACCACGATCTCCATCCGGTTGCTCCCGGGTTTGACCAGGTCGGTGATGTCGAGCCGGTAGGGCTCCTTCCAAACGAGTCCGGCGGACCGGCCGTTGACCTTTACTTCGGCGACAACCTCCACGCGCCCGAGATCGAGCATCACGCGCTGGCCGGGCGCGAGCGGAGCCGTCATGTGCCAGTCATGTGAATACGTCGCGGTGCCGGAGAAATACTTCACGCCGGAATCGGCGTGAAGATGCAGCGATTCCAATTCCGGCAGCGTAATCCGCGGCGGCGCACCGCGATTAGCCTGAAACGCAACGTGCCACGGGCCAACCAGCGTCTCGGGTGCAGGCACGTTCACGTTTTGCGTGCCACCGCCGTCCAGCGCGTAGGCGCCGCTCTGCCACGCGAGAAATTCGGTGGCGCCGTCGGCGCGGCGATTGAGTTGATTGACGATGGGGGCAACCGGATCGGGCAGACCCGCGGCGGCGAGCGCCGCGATTTGCGTCTTGGTCAACGCCTGGTCGAAGACCTGTTCGCCGGCGAAATTGCCTTCGAACGCGAAGACCTGACCGCGGGAGGGCGGCGGCTCCTGCCCGGCCGCACGGGTGATGGCCTCGATGCCGGGGAAGTTCAGCGTGTAATCCACCGGCGGCGGGGGCGCGCCGACACCGGAGTGCACGACTTTGCCGGACCGCAGACCGCGCCGAACGAACGCGCCGTTGACGTAGAGCTCGGGCACGCCGTCGCGATAGCACACGGCGATATGGGTCCAGCCAGAGATCGGTTGAGGCGAGACCAACACGGCCGGAGCGGTCTCGCTGGAACGCTCGATCACGAAGATGCCGTTGCGGCCGACCGCGAGTCCCGCCGTGGCATGACCGGCCCCGAAACGCACATCGCCGGGATCGGCAGGAATGGCGTAAAACTTGCCGACCTCATCGATGCGACCGGTCGTGCCCTCGGTCGGCATGACCCGCAGGTTCGTGTCGGGTTTGACCCAGATCGCCATGGTGAAGTTGTTCGCGGCATCCGGCGGCGCCGAGGGAGCGACTTGCCGGCCAATCACGGGTTTACCATCACGGGAAAGCTCGCTCGCCATCGCTTTAGGCGCGGCGCGGCGGAACAGCACAAACACCGACTCAGCCGGTTCAAGGCGCAAGGGTAACTCAAGGCGGCCGCCGTCGATCCCGGCTAACGCCGCGACCTCCATCGCACCCGACTCGGGGCGCCAAATCTCGGGTTGTCGGCCGGCCATGCCGCGAAACGAGGCGACGATCTCTTCGACCCTCCGCTGGCGATTGGAAACGAAATATAAATCTCCTCCGTCGATCTGCCGATGCTGCCAGGATAGCGACGTGTCCGGCGCGGACGCGGTGATCGTGAAGTCCGACGGCACCGCCTGACGGCGCAAGGCCTCCGCGATGGTCAAGCCCGGTTGCACATTGGGCAATTTCCACGCGGTCTCCGCGTCCCGCAACATCGTCTGCTCGCTCGCCGGATAATCCGACAGGGTCGGCGAAAACGACGGTTTGGGTCCGATGATCGTCGCGCCCGCTGCCGCGAACTTCGCGAGCTGGCGCATGAGCTCGGGGGTCATCCCCCGCAGATTCTCGGGCAGGACCAACAGGCGATAACGCCCCCCTTCGGGCAAGACGTAGGCGCCGTCCTCGACCTTCACGCGGTGCAATAGCACATCGGCGTTGACCAAGTCGTAGGTGTAACCGGCCGGCAACACCGGGATGGCATATTGCGACGAGTCCGGCGGACGTTCGCCGGTGAAATAGAGCACGTCCGCGACGGCGGTGCCTTGTCGCAGCAGAAACTGGCTGCGCTTCAAATAATCGATCCAGCCCACGCTCTGCTCGAACCAGGTGTTGGTGCGATCAAAGTGAAAGCCCCACGGTCCCATCGTCATGCCGGGCACCGCGTCCGGATGCGGCTGGTGCGCGTAGCGATGAAACACGAGTTGGTTCACCCCTTGCGCGAACATGTCGTCGCCAAGGGACTTGAGCGCGTAGGGATAATTCAACCACCGCGAGGTTTCGGCCTCACCGGTGAATGATTCGGCGCCGACGACCGACTTGCCGTAAACATGGGCGGCAGAGGTCACCATCTTGACCGACCGGTTGGGGGTCCACGGCGTGCGCGTCCAAAATTCCGTCATCGGCACGTCGGGCACGCCGGCCACCTTCAGTTCGTCGAAGTTGCCCGGCCCGTAACCTTCCACGTAAAAACGCATCCCGTGCTCGTGGGCGAGTTCTCCCATGCGGCCATAGTAATACTCCGCCATCATGTCGGCCTGCGTCCGGCGAAAATCGAACAGAAAGCGCTCGGCCACGCCGGGGTCGCCCACGATGCGGCCGAACAACGCGGGCAGATACTTCACCAGGTCGTAACCCGCCCGGTGGCGAAACTCCTCGGGAAAGGCCGGGGTCCAATTCTGCATGCCCGCTTCGTAGCTGTCGATCGTGAGCGTGACCGGGCCTTTTGCGCCCACCGCAGCCGCATCAGCCTGGATCCGGGGCATGACATGGTTGAAATGAAATTCGGTTGCCGCCTGGTTCAGCTTGTCGGTTTCGAGACCGCTGCCGGCCGCGGACGCGGCGACGTTTTTCTTTCCCGTAGGGGTGTATCCGATACGCATGATCGTCCACGCTCCGGCCGGGGCGTCCCATCGCAGGCGTCCGTCCTTTACCCGCGCCGAAAGATCAATCACCTGTGCCGGATCGATCGCGAGGCCCGCCGCCACCGGCGACGGCAAGGTGAGCTGACCGGCGACGCGATAGTCGAAATTCGACTTGGCCGCCCAGTCGTGCAACCGGGGCGCGCGATGGAAGACAACTTCCGCCACTTCGCCGTCACCCTTCGGCACGAGTCGGACAAAGCGCGCGTGGGCCACCGGGAAGTCGCGCACCGCCGGCGCCGGGATGCCATGGGTGCCGGCGTTGGTGATCGTGCACACCGTCCGATACGTAAGTCCGTCAGCCGACACCTCCACCTGAAGCGGCGCAAATCCGCCGTGGGGACTCGGTTGCACGGTGAGTCCATAGAGATCAAGCGGTGCCGCGAATTCGAACCGCAACGCCTGACCGGCCGACAGCGTGACGCTTGTGTCCCATTGCCCGTCGCTCAACGCCGCTTTCGGCACCGTCCGATCCTCCCCGTTGGTGACTCGCGCAAGAGCGTCTTCATACGGCCCCTGCTCGCCGTCCAGGGCAGGAAACGCCACCGTGAAGGCGTCGCGGTAGGTGCCGAGGTTTGTTTGCGGCTGGACCAGCGCGACATCGATCGACTGGCCTCCGGTGATCGTGGTTTCGGTCCACACCAGCTGCTGCATCGCCATGGCCGGCTCAATCCACGGACCGCCACTGCTGGACCAGCCCGGACCGTTGTGCATGCCGATGTCGATACCCAGCCGGTTGCCCTCCTGGATGGCATGAGTCATGAGGCTGCGCCAACGCGGATCGAGGTAACCCGCCGGCCCGGCCGGGAGGTAGGTGCTGCCGTCAAACATCATCACGCCGCCGATGCCCACGCGCTGCATCGCCTCAAGGTCCCGGGTGATGCCGTCACGCGTGACATTGCCGTTCATCCACAGCCAAAAGGTGCGCGGGCGCACCTCGGGCGGCGGCGACAAAAAGCCTGCAGCCAGGGCGTCGTCGTGGGACGACCTACCGTGGGAGGACGATGAAGCGCCCACGGCGGCGGCGGTAAACAGAAGTGAAGCGAGGCAACGAGATAACGACATGACAAAAGAGTTAAAAACCAAAGAGTGAGCGGTTCCGCAGGTCGATCAGCGGCTGACCTCGATCAAGTATTGATCCGTGGGAACAGCACCGAGCTCGATTTCCCAGCCCACCTCCATGCGACGCCCCATGGCGGGTTCGCCGATGGGTTGCGACGCACCGTCGAGCGGGGTCACCTTGACCGCCACCGCACCGTCGAGTTCGCGCAGCATGAGCCAGCCGGTGACCGGTTCGATTTGGGTCGGTCCCTCGCCCCAGAATTCCCACAGGGTGTGACGGTCGTTCCATTTGGAGCCGGTGTTCTGCCAACGGGCGCAGGCGGTAAGCAGCAGTTTGTCGGCCCGCTGGATGGGCTGCTCGTCGAGCGACGACAGGGTGATCGCCGCGAATGCGTTGTTCAGTTCCGCCTGCAAATGCGTGGTGCTCTTTTCGGCGTTCTCCGGAATGAATCCGATCAGCGCCTGGGTGCGAGGGGTGTCGATCGTAACGAGGCCGTGTTTGGCCGGATCGACAAACCAGGCCAGCTCCCGCGTGTCGCTCACGTAAGGCGGTGTCGGCGCGGGGCCAAACGAAGAGGTTGGCTTGCCGTCAAGCGTGCCGATGCGTGTGTCGTGCACCAGGGGAATCGCCTTCGGAAACCCGGGGGTAAAATAGGGCCGTTCCGCCTCCGGCAACCGCATCGCCTCGTTGACCTGTTCGGACGAATAGTCGCGCACCACGGTTTCGCGGGCCGCTTGCACATCGCCCCGCAGGAAGAGGAGCGCGCCCATTTTGACCTGCACCATTTTCACCGGATCGAGTGTGATGTCGAACTCGTCGACCACATAAGGCTGCCAGTCATCGAGCGCCTTCGGCTCAAAGGTGTAGAAATAGATCCCGTCCCAGTCGTGAAATCCGGCGTAGGCCGCCAGAATGGGCATCATCTCCGCGGCGTATTCATTGGGGTTGGGATGATTCACTTCGCTGACGGTAAACGCCCGATTGAGAAACGGCGACCGGCTCAGCTTGACGATGATGGAGTCGAGCGGATCGTCGACCATGGGCGTGTTGCGCCGGCCCCAGATCGCGGGATGCTGCCAGTAGACGTGGGCGTCGATAAAATCCAGTTGGCTGTTGGCCCGCATCATCGGTTGGTTCGGTATCCAATAGGTGTGATCCGCATTGCCGATCACGAGTGATTTCACCCCGAGATCTTCCTTGATGTAGGCATACATGTCGGTGAAGAACGTCTTTTCCACATCGCCCAGGAAGTCGGCCTCGGCGTGAAACCGGTCGCGGGAGGCGGTGCCGAAATCGCCCCGACTGAGCCGCGGGACGGCCGCGCCTTCGGCCACCCCGGCCTCCCGGCGCAACGCGGCGATCTGGGCCGGCCGGCGATGAGCCGTGAGCCAGGCCTGATACATTTCGTCGAGCTGGTCGGCGTAGAATGGCGTGAAATCGAGCTGCGCGGCGGGACGATCAACGGTCAGTTCACCGCGCAGCCAGTTGCGGAACCAAAATTCGTAGATCGAGTTCTCGTTGACGATCTCGACGGTCGCGACCGCCGGCTCCTCGCTGTATTTGGTCTTCGTATACGGGTTATAGTGCGTCAACAGCCGCTTCGCGTAGTCCTTCTGCAATTCGATCAGCCGTTCGCCGATGTAGGTGAATCCCTTCCAAAGCCGCACCGCGTCGGAATCCGGCACCCGATCCCCCGGCTTGTATCCGCGACCAACGTTCAGGTTGAGGTTGGAATAGATTCCGACCTGTTTGAGCTGGTAGACGAAGTAGTCGAGCCGGTCGACCTCCTCGGGATCAAAGTCGGTCGTCGTCTCCTTGTTGCCATCGATCAGGCCGGTCGGGCGCACCTTGAAACGATAACCCTCGTCCGCGCCTTTGAGGCGGTCTTGCTCCAGCTTCGTTTGCTCCTCCGGCGTGCGTGTGGGCAGATCGAGAAAGTGAAAACGCACGGCGTTGATGCCGTTGCGCGCCATGATCCGGGCCCACTTCTCAGCCTGATCCTTGGGCGGCAGGTTCGTCGCCCCGCGGGTCCAGCCCGTCAGGTTGACGCCCCAGATGCGAAAGCGCTCGCCGTTGCCTTTGACGAGATGGCCGTCCTTTTCAGTGATAAACCCGTCGGCGCCGGCCGGGGAATCGCCAAGTAGGAAGGACACGTCGACCGGCGTGCCTTCGCTGTGATCGTGGTCGATGACAAAGGTCTGCCAGTCGATGTCATCCGCTCGCAGGGAATAAGCCCCGACGGCGACGAGCAAGAGCGCGGCGAACCAAGTCCGCCGGGGTGTGAATGAAAACAGGAGGAGGGTAATGGGCTTCATTGCAGGGTAAGTTTGAAGGAAATGACGTTTTCGGAAGCCTCCGCCGAGGGGGCCTCGATGTTGAGGGATTCGTCAGACTGCCGCCACCGCACCGGTTCGTCAGAACCAACCAGGGAGATGCGGGTGACGCGGCGACCGAACTCCGCCGCCAAACCCAGCGAATGAATGACCACGGGCGAATCGGGCGGATGCAGAACAAAGGCGTAGAGAAAGCCGTCCTTCGTCGTGAAACGGATATCCTCCTGCGTGTAGGGGATCACGGCGTCGGCGGCCCGGCCGCGCGGCACCTGGGTCGGTCCCTCCCCAAACGTCAGCCAGGGGCGCGAACCAAAGATGCCCTCGCCGTTGACCTTGGTCCATGCGGCCAAGTCGTGCAGGAACGACCGCTCGCGTTCGTCGATCGTGCCATCGCCGCGCTGCGGGATGCTGAGCAACAGCGTGCCGTTCTTGCTGACGACATCGACCAGCATGCGCACCACCTGTCCGACGGTCTTGTATTCGATGTCCTTCTTGTAGTGCCACTGGCCGATGCAGGTGCCGGTCTCGAACGGGAGCGGTTGGATGCCACCGTTGCTCACACTGCGCTCGTAGTCCTGGGTGACGCCGGGGCGGTGTGCCTTGCTCAGCCCTTTGGCCGTGAGCACGCCGTCGAGTTTCCCGCCATGCCGGGCGATGTTGGCGTTGTAAAAGTGAGCCGCGAGATCGAGGCCGGCCTGCCCGAGGGGCAGTTCGGTATTGTCGAGGTAAAGGAAGTCCGGGTCGTATTGGTCGATCAGGTCCTGCACGCGGAAAAACCAGTTGTCGGCAAACTCCGGCTGGTTCGGCGGCGGGTCTTCGGTCCATGGCAGGTCGTTCACATCGTGCCATTCGCGCGCCGCCTCGGCCGTGGTGATGCCGTCGGGAATCACGATGCTTGGTTTCCCGTAGAGGTCCTGCGGATCAAGGCCCTCCCACCATCGGCCCGCGCCGTCCGACTTCTTCAGGCGGTAGGCGTCGTAGCGCTCCCCGGCCCGCGGCCCTTCGGCATCGTAGCCGTAGGCGGTTTGATACCAGTGCCACGTGTGTGAGGAATGATTGGATACACCGAAACGCAGCCCGCGTGACCGGGCGGCCTCAGCCCAGGTCCCGATGATGTCGCGCTTGGGGCCGACCTTGACGGAGTTCCAATCGTGGTAGCGCGAGTTGTAGGCGTCGAAGTTGTCCTCGTGCGTGGCCATCGCGACGAAGTATTTCGCCCCTGCCTGCACGTAGAGATCCATCAATTGATCCGGCTCCCAGCGCTCGGCCTTCCATTGATGATAGATCTCCATGAAGCCGGTGTCCGCCGGATGCCCGTAGGCTTGCAGATGAGCGGCATACTGTTTGTGGCCCTGCATGTAGAGGTTGCGCGCATACCAGTCGCCTTCCTCGGGCACGCACTGGGCGCCCCAGTGGGCCCAGATGCCGAGCTTCGCATCCCGGAACCACTCCGGGCACTGATAATTTTCCACCAATGACTCCCAGCTCGGGGCAAAGGGACCGGGCGCGATGGCTCGCGCGGCGGGCAGGGGATCGGCGGCCGGCAAGGCCGGTCCGATGAACAGGGCGGCGCTGGAAAGCGCCAGCCAAACAGGGAGGTTCCTCAGGGTAGTCATGGGTAGATGGTGCCAAGGCACGACGGACGGTCGGACCAGTGGCAAAAGGGGTGGGAGGAAACCGGGCAGAGCCTATCACGGCGGACTGCATGAATCTCCCTGTATTCAGGCTGAAATGTCCTGCATCCTAACGCGGACCGGGAAGGGCGTCGTGCGCCCGGCGTCGACTCAGCCCGACGGCCGCCTGCGCCATGCGTTGGCGAGCACCGAACCAGAGATGTTCATCCACGGACTGAACACCGCCGAGGCCAGGCCGACGGTGCCGAGCTTGCCCATCGCGCCCGCGAGGCCGGACGCCATGCCGCCGTTTTGCAACCCGACTTCGATCGCCACCGCGCGGGCCGACGCCACATCGAGCCGGCAGGCCCGGGCGAGCCCGTAACCGAAAAAGTAGCCCGCCGTGTTGTGCAGGATCGCCACCATCATCAGCACGCCGCCGACCATGAGTAAATCGTCCCGCCCCGCGGCAGTGGTGACCGTGGTGAAATATACGATGCCCGCCATCGAGGCGAGCGGCATCCATTTATCCAATACCGGCAACCGCATCGCCACCACGTGGTAAATCAACCCGAAGATCACCGCGCCAAAGGCGAACGTCACCATTTCCGGCACGAGCAATGCGTTGGCACCGAGGTGCGCGGCGAACCACGCCCCCCCGCCCAGCGCGAGCGCCGCGATCCACAGGACACCCGCCACGGCCAGGCCGTTCACCCGCCGCCGGAAGGCCGGTCCCGAAGTTTTCAGTTGATCGTGCAACAGCGCCGCCGCGATCGGCACGATCACGATTTTGATGATCTGCGTCATCATGCCGAGGAAGTCCACGTGCACCAGTTCCCCCGCCAGCAGCTTCATCCAAAGCGGCGTCATCAGCGGGGCCAACAGCGTCGCCACCGCCGTTGCCGTGATGGACAACGCCAGATTGGCCCGCGCGATGAAACACATGACGTTGGAGGCGAGTCCGCTCGAACAGGAGCCGATCAGAATCACCCCGGCCGCAATCTCCGGCGGCAAGGTGAAGACCTTGATCAACAGAAAACCCGTGAGCGGCATGACGAAAAATTGGCAGCCCACCGCCACCACCACGCCCCAGGGCATTTTCATGACGCCGACGAAATCCTTCAGACTCATCTGCGTGCCCATGCCGAACATCACGAGCTGCACCACGACCAGCACGAGCCACTTGTTGCGCAAGTCCACCGAACCCCAGTGCAGAAAGGTCTCCGGGTAAATCATGGCGGCGACCACGGCCGCGATGATCCATCCCGTGTATTGGTAGCCCTTCCACGCCGGCAGCGCCCCCAGCCCGATCGCCAGGCCGGCGGCGGCGATCACCGCCGCCGGCGACCACAGGGCAGGCGAGCCCAGGACCACTCCGGCGAGCACGCCGAACAGGCCAGCGACGGCAAGGCCGAGACAGATTTTCCGGAGGGTAAGCATGGGATGACTAAAAGAGGGGCCTAGAGAATGGAGGCGAGATGCTCGATGGCAATGGGTGGGCTGGCGAGGATGGGAACCTTGCGGTCGGCCTCGCTGAGCGTATCGACCACGCGGGCCATCGACGCCTGCGCGAGGAGAATCACGTCGACCTGCGTCGCAAGTTCCCGCAACGCCGTCGCCACCACTTCATCGTGTTTCGCGGCGTCGCCCGCCATCAGGGCCTCGAAGGCGCCTTCGCACAACTTCGAGGTTAGCTCGATGTCGCGACCCGCCGCCACCGCGCGGCGCCGCACGAGGTCGGCCGTCGGATTCAATGTGGTCGGCAATGTCGCCACCACGCCGATACGCCGTCCGATTTGCACGGCTTGATCGGCCATCGGTCGATCAACCCGCAGAACCGGGATGCCCACGAACGCCGCGGAGTCCTCCACGGCCTGCCCGATGGACGAACACGTCACCAGCACGTGATCCGCCCCGCCCGCTTCGGCCGATTCGATGTAGGAGGCAACGCGACGGGCGATGTCGGCCGTGAGGCTGCCTTTCCCGCCGATGGCGCGCACGAGGCTGTCATCGACGATGTTAAACGTATCGACGTCCGGCAGCTTCGCTTTGCAGAGCTGCTGGAACACCGGGACCAGGGTCGCGGAGGTGTGAACGAGGGCGAGGGTCTTGCGTTTCATGGTGCTCTAGAGTTTGCCGCGGGCGACGGCGCCAAAGTAGTCGGGTGTGCCCACCTGCCCGCCTTTGAAATTCACTTCGAGTCCGTCAACGGCGGTGCCCGGGGCCGTCACCCGGCACAGGGGAGCCCCCGGGGCCAGCGGCGCGATCATCTCCAACGCTTCGATGCCGAGGGCCCGCCCGGCGTAGCTGGAGGTGTCGCCCCCGGCGATCAGCAGCCGTTTCAGTCCCACCGCTTCCACCGCCCGCCGGCCGATCTGTCCCAAAGCCGTGCCGAGCCTCGACGCCGGAATCATCGCTCCCGTCTCGCCGCGGCTGGTGCAGACCAACGTGTGCCGACCGGCCCGAAGTTCGTGAATGGCCCGTCGCGAAACGGTCGCCGCATCCGGTCCCGCCGGGTCCAACGGAAGGACGACAAATCCGTGGGCCTGCGCCCATTCAATCTGCCCGCCAGTCACGGGGGAACAACTCCCCGAGATCACCAGCAGCGGGTCTGCGGGGCCGGGGTCGGGCCATGCGTTCGCCGCGGTTACCCCACCCTGCTCCGCCCACCACCCGCCCAGGGCCATGTCGACCCCCGACGATCCGACGGAAAAGAGTGGCCGAGACGCTTCGGCGGCCTCGTCGATCAGAGCGCCGATCCCACCGAGCTGGGATTGATACAGCGCGTCGAACAACACGATCTCCGCGCCTTCGTCGACGATCCGCGCCATAGTCGCCCTGCGCTCCGCCAGGCTCTTTTCCAGCTCCAGAATATCGAAGAGACCGACCCGCTTTTCGGTTTGGCGCGCCAGCTGGAGCCGCAGGTCGCTTTCATCGGCCGGCGTCACCGGATGCCGGCTCATCGAGGGGTGACGGGCGAGCCGGAAGATGGCGCCCTGGCTGCCGATCCCCATCCGGGCAAACAGGTGACCGAAAACGCAGTGCCGCCCCAGCACGGGTGCGCCGACGAGCAGGGGCACCCAGGATCCACCAAACACCTCCGACCCCACGTCAATCGCCCGCCCGATGCTGCCCACCGTGGGCGACGAATCGAAGGTCGAACAGACCTTGTAGTGCACGTGCCGCGGCCCCAGCTCGCGCAACGCGGCGAACGCCGGCCGCAACACCGCCTCCATCGCGTCGGGCCCGAGAGAACGGGTAAGCCCCGCCACCCCGATCGCCTCCAATCTGTCGTATCGGAAAAATTGTGACGCCGAAGGCGGAGCGAGAAACAGGGCGGTGCGCAGCCCGGCCCGGGTGAGAAACTCGAGCGCGTCGGTCGACCCGGTGAAGTCGTCCCCGAAGTAGGCGAGCCGCAATGTGGAGTCGTCCGCCATCCGTTCAGGCTTTCGGTCCGAATTTGGCCCGCGACTTCGCCAGCTCCGGATAGCGGCGGACCGCCGTCTCCCCATCCAGTCCCTCGACCGCCGCCGCCCACCAGGTCTTGAGGGCGCGCACGCCGGCGGCCGGACCATCCGGATGCGCCTGGACCCCTCCGCCCGCCAGATAGAGCAGGTCCATGGTTTGCGTGCGCCGCCAGGTCTCGGGCGCCTGCCCGCCCCACTGCCCCGACGACACGACCGGCAGCACCGGACGGTCGAGCGGGTCTTCCCCGAGGCAGGATTGGATCGAGCGCACGACCGAGTCGTCCGACTCCCAAAACTTGTTGGCGATGCCGTTCACGTGCAGTTGATCCACGCCGGCGAGCCGCCAGAATTTTTGGTAGGCGGGGAACTCGATGCCGAGCAACGGGTGCCGGTTCAACATGCCCCAGCCGTTGCGGTGGCCGTGGATGGCGAGTTCGCCCCGATCACAGATGCGCTTGGTCGCGGACAGCCCGACGGTGTTC
The DNA here is from genome assembly GCA_963974355.1 of uncultured Opitutaceae bacterium. Lineage (GTDB taxonomy): Bacteria > Verrucomicrobiota > Verrucomicrobiia > Opitutales > Opitutaceae > Actomonas. The sequence continues at coordinate 35,770 of CAXBDS010000015.1, read as the reverse complement.
ACGCTGACCATGGCGCACGTCCCCCCGGCCGCGACGACGTGGTCGTAGTGCGCCATCATCGCGTCCCACTCGTCGCTGATGTTGAAGGCATACATCACCTTCTTGCCCGTGCGGTCGGCATGCGCGTTGATCACGCGCATGATCGCATCCACCCGTGCGGTCAGCGGCGAATGCGCCGGGTTGCCCATGAGCTCGTCGTCCTTGATGAAATCGATGCCTGCTTCGACGAGTTCACCCACCATCCCCGCCGTCTGCGCCGGCGAGAGCCCGATGCTGGGCTTGATGATCGTGCCGATCAGCGGGCGTCCGGTCACGCCGGTCAATCCCCGGCAACCCGCCACGCCAAAGCGGGGCCCGCGAAAGGCGCGCGCAAACGACGGCGGCACCGTAAAATCCATCAACTTCAGGCCGGAAAACTGGGCCAGCTCGTAGAGGTTTCCCTGCAGCGTCGACATGAGCACCGGCAGGTTGGAACCAAAATTTTCCACCGACCACGACACGGTGACTTCCGCCCGGCGATACCGACCGGCCGGGCGCCGCCCGGTGGGCATCGCCGGCGTGTCGACCTCCTCCAACTCGGTGATGTTCTCCACTCGCGCCGCATACCGCGCCTTTAGCTCGGCCGTCTCGCCGGGCACGGCGACAAACGTCCCGGAGGACTGTTCACCGGCGAGCGACGCGGCGGCCTGCGCCACCGGCAGCGGCGTCTCGATCAAGTAGGTGGCGGTAACGCGTTCCATGAGGTTCAAAGTGTGATCGTGCTTGAAAAGGCGTAGGCTCCGGCCCCGGCCTCACAGACAACAAAACCGTCTTCGCGCCCGATCACGCGCAGGCCCGCCGAGGCTTCCAGCGGCAGACCTCCCTCGGTCACCGGCGTGTCGGGTTGGCTCGGAATGCAGATTTGCGCGGCGGTGTTAGCCGGCACGCGGACCGTCCAATCCAATCGCTTGCCTGCGCGCCGCCAATGGCTGGCGATCTCACCCCGCATCGAGCGATAGGTGGCCCCGGCATGGTCGAGCCCGCGACCAACAAAGGGCCGCAGCACGAACCGGCCAAACCCCGCCACCTCGTGATCGAGCTCGATGCCCGCCACATGGCGAAAGAGCCACTCGCCGACCGAGCCGAGCGAGTAGTGGTTGAACGAATTCATGTGGGGATCGAAAAAGCCATCCGCCTGCGTCCAGCCGTTCCAGCGCTCCCAGATCGTGGTGGCGCCGTGGTTCACGGGGTATAACCAGGACGGATACGTCTCCTGCAGCAGGAGGCGGTAGGCGACATCCGCGTGGCCCGTCTCGGTCAAGACGGGGTTGAGCAGACTGATGCCGACGAAGCCGGTGCTGAGATGGTCGTCGAGCGCCTCGATATTTTCCACCAGGCGCAGGGCCACGCGCGCCCGCACGTTTTCCGGCACCAGGTCAAAGGCCAGCGCCAGCAGGTAGGCCGTCTGTGTTTGCACGGCGAGCTGACCAAAATCGCGCAGGAACTCGCGCTGAAACGCGGTCCGGACCTTGGCGAACATCGCCTCATACCGAGCCGCCTCCTCATCGCGCCCAAGTTCCCGCGCCATGCGGGCCATCTTCGCCGCGTCGTCGGCCCAATACGCGGTCGCGAGGAAATTCTTCATCGGCGAGTGCGTGCGGAAACTCGCGTCCGTCGGGATGCACAACCAGTCGCCGTAGTTGTTGCGCAGGTCTCGCGTGCGCAACCCGTCGGGGTTGGTGCGCTCGAGGTAGTCCATCCACGCCGTCATCGCCGCCCAATGCCGCTCGATGATCCGCCGGTCGCCGTAAACCCGCCAGATGGTGAAGGGCACGATGACGCCCGCGTCGGCCCAGGCCGCCGCCCCGCCCAAGTCGTCGAGACCGACAAAGTTGATGTCTTCCGGCACCCGCGGCGCAACGTCCGGAAAAAGGCCGTCGGCCGTCTGCGCGTCGACCACGTCCTGCATCCACTTCGTGAAAAACGCCGCCACGTCACGGTTGCACGAAGCCGTGCGCAGAAACACCTGCGCGTCGCCCATCCAACCGAGTCGCTCGTCGCGTTGCGGGCAGTCCGTCGGCACCGAGAGAAAGTTGTCCCGCTGCGACCAGACGCCATTCAACCACAGCCGATTCACACCCGCATGGGAACAGGTGAACGCACCCGCGGGCGGCAGCGCGGAATGCACCGCACACCCGGTGATCATGTCCACCGGCGGTTCACCGGGCAGCCCGGTGAGTTCGACAAACTGGAAGCCGTGAAACGTGAAGTGGGGTTGCCACGTTTCCACGCCGTCGCCGCGACAAACGTAAACATCCGTCGCCTTCGCCCGTCGCAGGTTTTCGGTATAAAGCGTGCCGTCCGGCGAGAGGCGCTCGCCGTGCCGCAACACCAGACGCGTGCCCGCCGGCGCTTCAATCTTCAGCCGCACCCAGCCCGTGATGTTCTGGCCCAGGTCGAAAATGTGCGCGCCCGGCTCGACGGAGGTGCGCGCGACCGGCACCAGCGTTTCGGTGATGCGCACGGGCTCCGAACGTTGGGCGACCAAAGGAACCGCCGGGGCCGCCACCACCAGGGCGGGCAGCCAACCCCGCGCGTCGCGCCGGGCATCGTAAACTTCGCCCATCATGAAGTCCGAACTGAGGATCGGCCCCGTTCCGCCCAACCAGTCGTCCCCCGAGGCGACGACCTGCCGTTCACCGTTGGCCAATTCAATTTCCAACTGCACCAACAGGCTGTTTTCGAGACTGCCGTAACGGCCCCGTTGCTCCTGCCAGCCGACGAATCCGCTCCACCACCCGTCACCCAACGTGGCCTGCAGGCTGGTCACCCCGGGTTTGATCAGCGACGTGACATCGTAGGTCCGGTAGTGGACACGCTTTTGGTAATCCGTCCATTCCGGAGCGAGCTGATCCTCGCCCACCCGCTGGCCGCCGAGGCTCAATGCGAACACACCGCGCGCAGTGGCGTAGATCGTGGCGCGGCGCACCGGCCCCTTCACTTCAAACTCCCGTCGAAACACCCCCGGCGTCCCCGGTTCGGTCAGGGTGGGTTCGATCGCCTCGGGATCGCGCCGCCGCGTTTCCGGATCGGCGGCGATCCAGCGGGCGGACCAATCCGCCGGTTCCAGCAACCCCATCGACCATGTCGCGACCGGCGATGAAACCGTGGCGCCGGTCTCGTCTTCGACATCGACCATCCAGAAACACACCTCGCGCGAATGCAGAGGGGAACCCGCATAGGCGACATGCGCGGAGTCGGAGGTTTTGATCAAGCCGCTGTCCCAGCGATCGGGCGTCATCCCGCGCACGCCCGCCTCCGTGCTGGCCACGCGGATACGAAACGCAACTTGGCGGGCACCGCGTCGATCGGATTCCAGGGTCCAACTGAAACGCGGATGCGGTTCGTCGAGCCCGCGGGGCTCGACGAGGTATTCGCAACGGAGGGCGGAGATGATCAGGTCGGACATTCGGTCGGGTCAGGCGCGCTCCAATTCGATTTGCTCCAGCGACTTGCCGGACGTATCGGGCATGAAGACAAAGCCCACCACCCCGCTGATCGCGAGGAACACGGTCAGCAAGGCGGCCACTTCGCCAATGCCGGCGCTGGCCAGCAGCGGCACAAAAAAGCTCCAGATGCCGAGGATCGTGCGCGCGATGCCGAAGGTGAACCCCTGGGCCGTCCCGCGCAGCAGGGTCGGGAAAAGTTCCTGACTGAACACCTTGTAGAACGCCTCCCCGGCGAGCGCCCCGCCGGCGGAGAACAACAAAATATTGGTAACGATCACCGGAATCGTGAACGGAAGGAACAGGAAGAGCGCATAAGCCGTAACCTGCATGAGGGCGCCGATGCCCCAGAGCAGTCGCCGGGTGCCGTAACTACGGTCGGAGAAGCGCATAAACACCGTCAACGTCACAACCATCGCGATGATGAAACCCGCGCTGGACAGTCCCACACTGGCGGCCTGGCTGCCGGCGTTGAGTTTGCTGATGAAATAGGGGTTGAAGATACCGGCCGTGCCAGCGGCGAGATTCCAAAAAAGATAGATCGTCGCGGTCCAAATCATGGCCCGCAGATTAGACCCCGAGAACAGGGCCTTGACCTTGCTGCCGGCCGCGCCGGCGGCCTTGGAAGCCTCCTTCCACCGCACCGACTCCGCCAGCCCCCGACGCATCGCCCACGTCACCACCGCCACCAGGAACAGATGCAGAAAAATGATCCGGATGCCGAGCATGCCGAGCGGGGCCAACAACACCGCCAGCCACAGGACAATGACCGGGCCGAGGCACCACGCGACTTGGGTAAACCCGAGCAGCTTGCCGCGGGCCTTGGCGGGAGCGAGTTCCCCCACCAACGCCAGGGAGGTCGGCACGTCCACCCCGACCGCCACCCCCACCACGAAGGTGCCGATGAACAGCATCGCGGGGTTCAACGCCAGGGCGATGCACAGGATGCCGGCCGCGTAGACCATCAGGTCGTATTGATAGATGAACTTGCGCCCGAGCTTGTCGCCCAGCCAGCCGCCGCCGATGGCACCGATCGCACACCCCAATGCGTTGGGCCCGATGGCGGCGAGGACACCGATCGCGCCATTGCTCAGATTCAGGTAACTCTGGAACAACGCCAGTCCCGCGCCGAGGGCGACAATCGAACCGGCATCAAGGTAGGACGCCATCCCGGCCAGCGCAGACCATTTCCATTGCTGACGACTAATGGTGCCGTCGTCAGCGGTGAAGCCGGATGACGGAGGGGAGGAAGCGGACGGGGTGTTGGGCATGGATATCGGGATGGGAAGAAACAGGCGCCGTCGGCAAGGGGCGGCGGATACCGCTCAACGAGCCGGCAGCCAGACCGACATCTCGGTGTCGCCCCGATTGCCCCACGCATAATAGGGCACGGCCTTCACCTTGATCGGCCGCGGTGCCTGAGGGCTGACTTCGCGGTAGAGCTGGTCGGCGGACCACTTTGGCCGTTGCACCGCCAGGGCATCAAAATCGAGAGCCAATACGCGGGCCCCCGCGATCATTTCCGGCTCGGCGCGAAAGCCGGCGGGCGTGTGCAGCGAGAGCGCGACATCCTCGAGCCGCACGCCTTCGGGCAGATCGTTCGACTCGACACAATAGACCAACGGACCGTAGCGGATCGCCACCTGATTGACGGTCTCTTCGACCAGCGGATTGGCTTCCCAAATCGTGGGCTTAAACGCCATGTCGAACTCGACCGTGTCCCCCGCCTTCCACTGGCGGGCGATCGCGGCGTAGGCGCCGGGCACGAGGTCGGTCTTGACCACTTCGCCGTTGACCCGCAGCGAGGCGGCCCCGGCATGCAGCCACCCCGGCACGCGCAGCTTGAGCGCGATCTTGCGGCCCGGAATTTCGTCAACCGTGAACTTCACCGCCCCCGCCCAGGGATAGTCGGTTTCCTGACGCAGGCGGATGCGGCCCCCGTCGATCCAAACGGTATCCAGATTGCTGGCACCGTAAAGGTTCACCAGCACGGTGTCGGTCGCCAGGGCATAGACGTAGTTGTGTGCTTCGGCGATGGTGCGAACCACGTTCGGCGGGCAGCAGAAGCTCACGGGGATGTTGGCCTCGCGGGTGCGGGACCAGCGCATCGGCCACTCGAAGTCGTGGAGCTTCTTCAACGCGTTGACGTAGAAGTAGTCCTTCCCGTCCAGGCTGATGCCGGGAAGCACGCCGTTGTAGAGCGTGCGCTCGAACTCGTCGGCGTAATGCACGTCACCGGTCACCGCCAGCATGCGCCAAACCCACATGGCGTAGCCGATCGTGGCGCAGGTCTCGTTGTAGGCGGTGAGATTCGGCAGCTGATAGTCCCGCCCGTAGGACTGGTGCACGGTCTTGATGAACTTGTGCTGAGTGTAGTCCACACCGTCCGGAGACGCCCCGTCATAGATCGCGCCGGTCATGCCGGTAACGTAGATCTTCTGGGCGGCGACATCATCGGCGATCGTCGTGATCGTGTGCAGCAATGAGGCGTCGCCGTCCTCGGCGTAGACATCGGCCACGCCCGCGTAGAGGTAGTTGGCGCGCACCGCGTGACCGACCGCCTGGGTCATTTCGCGGAACGGCATGCGATCCTGGTTTTGATCGCTGCCCGCCTCCGGCGGAACGAGGCTGCGAATGTTGATCAGGTCCTCGCCGAGCTTGAGATAGCGGGGGTCCTTCGTGACGCGATAAAGCTCCATCACCCCCATGTAGTGTGACGGGCAAATGGCGTTCAGCGCGAGTTCCTGGGGCTTCTCCTGACAGAGCCGGTCGATGTAGTCGGCCGCCTTGACGGCAAGGTCCAGCATCGTGCGTTTACCTGTCGCCCGATAATGGATACAGGCGGCCGTGATGAGATGGCCCATGTTGTAGGTTTCAAAGTGCTCCCGGTCGGCGAACTCACGCACCGCGTCCCCCTGCCGCTGCGGAATGATCGTCTGGGTGTGCAGGTAACCGTCTTCCCGCTGGGCCTTCGCCACCACCGCGATGATCTCGTCCATCTTCGCGTCGATCAGCGGATCCCGGGTCACCGCATAGACTTGGGCGAGGGCCTCGAACCACTTTAGAAAATCACCGTCATTGAAAGGCGGACCGGAAAATTTTCCGTCCCGCAGGCCTGCGGCGATGAGGTAGTTTTCCCAGGCATGGCTGGCCTGCGGATCACTCAGGATGTCCCACATGTGGGGAATCATGGTCTCACGCGCGACCTCGAAGCGGTCGCCCAGCAGGCCACCGTTCCAGTGCACGTCGCCGAGATCCGGCATATACATGACGGCATGCGGCGAGCGGGTCGTATCGATCAAGGCCCGTTCGCCCCCGGACATCACACAAGGGGCGGACACCGCCAGTAGAAGGAGGGGGAAAATTGAAGGGTATTTCATGGTAACAAGAATGGCTGCGGCGTCGGATTGAGGGCGAATCCGTCGCCTGAGGGTATGGCAGGTTTCGAAGCCGGATCGGAGAGACACGAATCGCGACCCGGAGGAGTGGGAAGCGGGAGAATAGGGTATTTGAGCTGCCATTTCCGCCGACATTTAGCCCTCATTATGCGGTATTCTAACCTCATGGCTCAATTCAGCGCTGATCGTTCCAATTTCACTTCCTACGGATTGTCCTGCGTGCGCTGGGCCCCGGGTCCGATGCAACGGCCGGACCATCACAACGAAATTCAAATCAACCTGCTGCAGAGGGGTCGCGTAAGCTACCTGCTGGGTTCGAGCACCGTCGACGTGAAGCCCGGTCATCTGACGGCCTTCTGGGGCGCCATTCCGCACCAGATCGTCGACTATGAACCGGACACCGAATACTTCGTCGCGACCCTGCCCCTTGCGTGGTTCCTGCAATGTCAACTGCCCGACGCCCTCGTTCAGCCCTTGATGCGCGGGGAAATCGTGGAAGAGCCCCACGCCGGGCGCGCCACCTTCGACGTGATGCTCCTTTCCCAATGGGAAGCCGATCTGGAGAAACCCACCGCCATGGTCGGCGAGATCGTAACCCTCGAAATGAAAACGCGCCTCCAGCGTCTCGCCCTGAGCTTGGAAGCGGCCAAGTCCAGCGTCCCGTCGCGGGCGGTGAGCAAAGTCCAGGTCGGCGGTCTCAACAAGGTGGAGCAGATGGTGTGTCACATCGCGCAGAATTATATGGATCCGATCACCGCCGATGAGATTGGCATCGCGGCCGGACTTCATCCGAATTCCGCCATGCGGATGTTCAAAAAGACCTTCGGCACGACCTTGGGCGACTACCTGACGCATCACCGGATTTTCCACGCCAAACGGCTGCTCACCACCACGGACCGCAAGATCGTCGATGTCGCCTTCGCTTCCGGCTTCAGTTCCATCAGTCGCTTCAATGAAGCTTTTCGCCGGGCCTGCGGTTGCACCCCGCGGGAGTATCGCGCCGCGCATGATCGAGTCCTGCACTAGCCGACAGCTAACGTCGTTTGACGCACCGCGTGCCGCCACGCCGCCACGAGCCGGACGATGAGTTCGTCCGGTGCCACGGGGTGATAGGTCACCGATGCGGGTCTGAGGGCCAGGAGTTCCGCCGGTGAGGCTACCATGCCCAGCCCAAGCAGTCCGGCGAAGATCGCGCCCAGCGCCGAACAGTCGGGCGCCGCGGCGACCTGTAGATCCGCCCCGGTCAAATCCGCCGTAAACTGCATAAGAAACCGATTGGCCGTGGGGCCGCCGTCGCACTGCAACAGGCGCAACGGCTCCGGGGCATCCTCGCGCAATGCGTCGAACGCATCGCGCAGTTGAAACGCGATCGACTCCAAGGCGGCACGCACCACGTGGCGCCGGTCGCTGTGCGGACTCAATCCGGTCAACGTCGCTCGCGCCGACGGTGCCCAGTGCGGGAACCCCAGTCCGGTGAACGCCGGCACCAAATACACGCCTCCGTTGTCCGGCACCGAGGTGGCCAGCGCCTCGACCGCATCAAGCGACTCGATCAAGCCCAGCTGATCCCTCAACCAGTTCAACGTCGAAGCCGCGCTGACGATGATGCCCTCGAAGGCGTAGACCGGCCGGCCGTCCCGCACCCACGCCAGCGCCGTGATGACCCCGCGCTCCGACCACCGCAGCTCGGACCCGATGTTCAGCAAAATCGACGAGCCCGTGCCAAAGGTGACCTTGGCGTCCCCCGGGGAGAAACAACCGTGGGCAAACAACGCGGCCTGCGAGTCGCCCATCACCCCGCAAATCGGCACCGCCTGCGGCAACAGTCCATCAAGGTCGGTCTCGCCGAACCGATCAAAACTTTCACGCACTCGCGGCAGCGCCCGCATCGGGATGCGCCACAGCTCGCACAGCCGGGCATCCCAGGCGAGTCGGCCAATGTCGAAGAGCAGCGTGCGACTCGCGTTGGTCGAATCCGTCGCAAACTCCGCACCACCGGTCAGGCGGTAGATCAGATATGTGTCGAGGGTGCCCACGAGCGCGTCCCCGGCCGCCAACTTCTCGCGCAGCCCGACCACGTTTTCCACCAGCCAACGCAGCTTCGAACCCGAGAAATAGGGATCAATCTTAAGCCCGGTTTTGGCCCGCACCCAAGCCTCCTCGCCGGCCGCCACGCACTCACGACACAGCGTCTCGGTGCGGCGGCATTGCCACACGATCGCCCGGTGCAAGGGACGTCCCGTGCCCCGCTCGAAAACCACGATCGTCTCGCGCTGGTTGGTGACACTGAGCCCCATGATCGCCGCCGCCGCTTCCGGATGACGCCCGATCAACCCGCGCAGCACCACCAGCGTGTTTTGCCAGATCTCCTCCGCGTCGTGCTCGACCCAACCCGGCTGCGGATAGTGCTGACGATGCTCCCGCGCCTCCTTGTCCACGAGACCTCCGGCCACGCCGAAAAGCAGCGCCTTCGTGGCCGACGTGCTCTGATCGATGGCGACGACGAACGACATGATCAGACCGAAAGCAGTTTCCGACCGACGCTCGCAAGCCCCTCCATCGACAGACCGTAATGACGAAAGATATCCGCCTGGCTTCCGGTCACAGTGTATTCGTCGGGGATCCCCGCGAGATGAAAGCGCGGACTCACGCCATGACGCAGCAACAGGGCCGCCACCGCCTCCCCCAGCCCGCCGTTGACCATGTGTTCCTCAACGGTAATGACCCCGCGACACTCGCGCCCGGCGACGAGCACGGCCGCTTCATCAAGCGGTTTCACCGAGGGAAGGCTGACCACGCGACAGCTCAATCCCGCCGCCTGCTCCAACTCCGCCGCCGCCAGCAATGCGTGGATCACGGTCTCGCCCGTCGCGAGGAACGCGAGGTCGGTCCCCGCTCGCAGTTCCCGCGCCCCTGTCACCGGCGCGGCCACCGCCGGCAGGTGGTAAAGCGGAGCCTTGCCAAAGCGCAGGTAAACCGGCCGGCGCGCCGACGCGGCATGGCGCACGGCAAGCCCGGCCTCATGATTGTCCGCCGGAGCGATGATCTCGATATTGTTGACCGCCCGCAGCGCGGCGTAGTCGTGCAACGAGTGATGGGTTGTCCCAAGCGCGCCGTAGCTCACCCCGGCGCTGATGCCCACGAGCACCACCGGGTTATCCGAATAGGCGACGTCGTTTTTAATCTGCTCAAAGGAACGCGCGGTAAGAAAACACGCCGGCGAAACCGCGAACACCGTCTTGCCGCACGAGGCCAACCCGGCGGCGATGCCCACGAGATTTTGCTCCGCGATGCCCACCTCGACGATCTGCCGCGGCAGCGTCTGGCCAAAGGGCCCGAGTTTCCCGGACCCGCGCGAATCCGACGTGACCACGAGCACCTGGGTATCGGCCTGCCCGAGGTGCAGCACCGTCTCGGCAAACACCTCCAGATTGGCCCGGCCCATCTTGAGGCCGAGCCGTTCGGCCATGGCTTTCGCCGCCGGTGAATACATGGACGGAGCGGGCGCGCTCATCCGGTCGCCTCCCCCAGCCGCGCCATGGCCGCATCGATCTCCGCCATGGCCTGGGCAAACTCGCCGTCGCCCGGCACCCCGTGATGCCACTTGCCCACATCCTCCATGAAGCTGATGCCCTTGCCCTTGGTCGTGCGGGCGATGATCGCGGACGGTTTGCCCGTCTCCAGGGGTTCACTCAGCGCCGCGGTCAGGGCGTCGAAATCGTGTCCGTCCACCGTGCGGACGGCCCAGCCGAAGGCCGCCCACTTCTCGGCGAGCGGTTCGTGGTTCATCACGTCGCGGGTGCGGCCGCTGATCTGCAGGGTGTTGCAGTCGATGATGACGGCGAGGTTGTCCAAGCGGTAATGGGCGCCCGCCAGCGCGCCTTCCCAATTCGACCCCTCGGCGAGTTCGCCGTCGCCGAGCAGGGTGTAGACGCGATAGGACGCCTCATCGAGCTTGCCGGCGATGGCGGTGCCGACCGCGAGGGGCAAGCCGTGGCCGAGCGCGCCGGTATTCTGTTCGACCCCCGGCACCTTGCGCGTGGGGTGGCCGACAAAATGCGATTGATAGCCGCACAGCGTCTCGAGTTCGGACTCCGGGAAAAAACCACAATCGGCGAGGACCACAAACAGCGCTTCGACGCTATGCCCCTTGCTTTGGATGTAGCGATCACGCGCCGGATCGAGCCGCGCCGCCGGGCTCACGCGCAGCACGCGGTTGTAGAGCACGTTGAGGATGTCGACGCATGACAGACTTCCGCCCGTGTGGCCGGCCCCGGCGAGTTTGATGAAATGCAGCAGGCGGCGGCGGTAGTGCCACGACTTGCGCGTGAGTTCGGCGGTCGAAAGCATCGAGTCAGGCGTTGGCGGGCTGGTGGTGATAAACCTCCCAGCCGAGGTAACGGCTGAACGCTTCCTCCAAAATCGCGGCGGTGCGGGAGGCATTCATGACGACGTGATGCTCAAAGCCCTCGCGGCAAATGTGGTGCATGAGTCCCTGCAGCTGCGGCACGTGGGCCACCGCGCGATTGCCGAACGTCTTGAGCGCATCGTTGGTCAAGGATCCCTCGCCCACGTAGGCGCGGATGATGCCGGCCGTATCGTCGGTGGTGATACGCCCGTAAGTCAGCGGACTCGCCGGCGTGCGGCCCTCGAGCGCGCCCCAGGTGTTTTCCTCCCCGAGGGTCGAGCCGAGGATGGGCGCGGTCGACACCCGCACGTCAGGCAAAAATGATTTCGCCCAGTTGCCGCAGTGAAAAAGCACACACCGGTCGGGATCGGCACCGTAGTTGTTGTTCCAGTCGACGAGGGCACTGGGTGTGCCGGACGCAAGCTGCATGGCATACATGGTGAGCACGCCGGTGACGTCGACTTCGCAGGCACTGGGCAGGAGGTCCTCGCTCATCATGCTCATCGACGTGCAGACGTTGCAGCCGTGATTGGCCTGCAGCGAGGTCCAGCACTGGATCGCGGTCGCGTCCAGTTGGTGGGCGGCCACAAAATCATCGAGCACAACGCCCAGCCGCGCCATTTGCACCAGCTTCGCGGGCGGAACCGCCGCAGTGTTGGCGTAGGCCTTGATCTCGTCGACCTTGCCGGTGAGGCGCGGGTCCTTTTCGCCGAGCTTGCCGGCGGCCCCAAGGATCTCGGACAGGTCCACCGTCACGACACTCACGCCATGCCGCTCCAGAATCTTCTCGGAATAGCGCACCGTGTTGAAGGCCCCCGGGCGCGCTCCGACCGCGCCGAGCCGCGCCCCGCGCAAGCCCGTCACCACCCGACAAACGGCGATGAAACGCCGCAGATCCTCGCGAAACGAAGGATCCACCGGATGCACCACATGCCGGGTCGTGAGCGAATACGGAATGCCGGCCTGGCGCAGGTTGTTGCACACCGAAATCTTCCCGCACCATGCATCGCGCCGGCGGATCGGGTCGAGCTTGTCGAGCTCGTCAGGATAACCCTGCACGAGCACCGGCACGTTCAATTGGGCCAGTTTCAACGCGTCGGCGACGCCCTTCTCATCGCCAAAATTCGGGAGGATGACCAACACGCCGCGGATACGGTCACGTTCCCGGCGAAAGCACTCCGCGCATTTGCGGGCGTCGTCAAAGCTCTCCACCCCGCCGAGTTTGGTTTCTTCCGGCGACACCATGACCGCATCAATGCCCAGCTCGGCCAGCAATGCACTGACCTCGCGCCGCGCATCCGGCACGAGTCGGTCGGGAAAGAAGTCCCGGTTGCCGAAGATGACACCGAGGGCAAAAGAGGAGGTTTTCATGGAAGCGGACACGGGTCACCCGGCACAGATCAAGTTGCTGTGTTTCAGAGGGTAGTGAGAAGAGGAGGCGGTCGGGGAAACGACACGTCAGGGTTGACCAGCGAACGGAGAATATATTATCTTCCGCGCCTCCGCTTCCCCATTTCCGCCCTTTTCCTACTGTATTCTAAGCCATGGCGCAGTTTGACCCCAATCGCCCCGACTTCACGCCCTACGGTTTCACGTGTGTGCGCTGGATTCCATCGCCGATGCGCCGCCCCGACCACCATAACGAGATCGAGCTCAACATGCTCCACTCCGGTTGGGTCACGTATCTGCTCGGCGGTCAAAAAGTCCGCATCGAAGCAGGCAACCTCTCCACGTTTTGGGCGGCCATCCCCCACCAGATCATCGACTACTGCCCCAACACCGAATACTTCGTCGCAACCATCCCGCTCTCATGGTTCCTGCAGTGCCGTCTGCCCGAACAACTCACACATCCCTTGATGCGCGGCGAGGTGGTCACGGAGCACAACCCGGCCCGCACGACATTCGACACCGAGCTCTTCGCCCAGTGGGAGCGGGACCTGCAAAACAAGGCACCCGAGGCGAGGGACATCGTGATGCTGGAAATGGAGGCCCGCCTGCGCCGTCTCGCCCACACCCTGCCCCACGCGTCCGCCCGCTCCAAACGCCAAGCGCGTTCGCCGCTCCAGGTCGGCGGGCTCAACAAGGTCGAGCAGATGGCCTGTCTGATCGCCCGGCGCTACACGGAGCCGCTGACCGTGGACGAAATCAGCCAGGCGGTGGATCTCCATCCGAACTACGCGATGAACCTCTTCAAAAAGGCCTTCGGGACCACGTTGATCGATTACCTCACCCATCACCGGGTCTCCCATGCACAGCGCCTGCTGGCCACCACCGACGAGAAGATCGTCGATATCGCCTTCAGCTCCGGCTTCAACTCGATCAGCCGATTCAACCAAGCCTTTTTGCGCGCCTGCGGCTGCACCCCGCGGAGCTACCGCACCGAACACGAAATGTCGGAAACCGGTCCGGACCGCCCGGCCGGAGGGAACCGCCGCTCCCTCACCCCCGCCGCCTAGCCGCGCCCCACGCGGGCATCGGTTGCGTGCTAACGAATGCGGCGCAACCGCACCGCCATGTAGGGCTTGCCCGGCAGGTCCACCGCAAGCCCGCCGGTGGCCGTGAATGAATAGTTATCCGCAGCCTTCAGCGTGATCTCCGGCGCCGCCGGAGCTATCGTCATCCCCCACGGGTCGATGACATCGACCGCGAAACGCATCCCGTCCTCGAGTCCTGTTTTATACAAACGCACCTCCCATCGGGACGGCGCGGAACGCCCGAAATAAACCAGATAATACTCGCCCGGCTGACCGCCGATATGGGGCTCGCCCAATCCGTCGCCCAAAGGCGTGGCGCGATCACCGTAGGGATCGGCCCACTGATCGATCGGATCAATGCCCTCGACGGGTCCCTCCTCCATGATCCGGCGCAGAAACGCCAGTCGCGGCGGACTCTCGCCCTTGAGCACTCCGCCCTGCCCGAGCCACACGACGGCATTCGGCTCACCGAAGAATTCGCTGTGGCCGACATAAGTGCCGGCCACCGTTCCGGCCCAGAAGCGATGCACCATCTCCTGGCCGCTAAGTTCGGCCCAGCGGTAGGGCGACTCGCCCTCGTATTTGACCTCATCAAACACGATCGGCTTGTGATAAACCTCACGGTAAAGCTCCGCCCGGCCGGCATCGCTCACCGCCGCGCCGTTCTGGATGCTGACGTGCGTCACCCACGGCTGGTTGTGATTATAGAACCGGTAGCCATTGTGAATCGAACGCAGGTGGTCGTAGGGGTCGCCCGCCTGGATCACGTGAAAATACCGGTCCCAGTCGGCCTCGGTCTTCGTCGGCAAAAAATCGTATTCGTTGGCCATGGACCACCAGATATTCCGGTAGGCCGCCAAGCGCGCGGCAACATACCGCAGATAACGATCATCGGCGGCGGCGTCCATCGTCTCGAAGCCCCATTCCTCCTTGTCGTCATACGGATGGAACAGGATCAGATCGCATTCGATGCCCAGATCCTGCAGCTGCCCGACGCGTTTTTCGAGGTGCTGGAAGAAGGCCGGGTTAAACCGCTCGTAATCCCAGGCCTGGGGCTTGCCTTCGTAAGGCCACAAGGTCGGAGGCATAAGCTTGCTGCCGTGCGCCTGCGGAAAAACACACATGCGCAGCTTGTTGAACGGAGACGCCGCCAACGTGGCGAGGGTCTGCTCCTGCAAGGCCTCCGGCCGATGGGTCCACGTGTAGCTCGTGGTGCCAATCTGCCGAAACGGCGTCCCGTCGGCATACCCGAAATGATAGGTGTGGCGCACCCCGACCGGACCGTGATTTCCGGGGCCGGGAGCGAGCACCGTGAACGCGCCCTTCCGTCCGGTGAGCGGCCAGCGGTTGCTTCGCGTTTCAAAGGTCCAGGCCCCTTCGGCATCGGGCATAAAACGGACGCGATACACCCCGTCGCCATCGTAAAATCCCGTCACCTCCACGGCCCGGGCACCATTGGAAAACACCGCGGTGAACCGCACGTCGACGAATGGGTTGCCCTCGGTCGGCCCCTGCAGGCTGGCTTCAAAGACCCCCCAACGCTCGACCGTGGCCGGGGCGGAAACCGGATTGTCTTCCACGGCCACCAAGGTGATCGAAGCGGCCAAAATCAACAGGACTCCAACAATGAATCGTTTCATGGATATCGGGGGACGGTGGTTCGACCCGCGTAACGACACGGGCGGTTGCCAAATGGAAATCGACCAAACAAAGCCGCCGCGACCCGGGATCCGGATCGCCGCGGCGCCCGCTCACACACTGAATGAAAGAACCGTCATCGGCGGACCTAGAATTTCATGTCGACAGAAAACGAATACTCCCGCGGCGGGTTGTAACCGCCGTTTTGGAGAAACCGGTCGTCGGTGAGGTTGTTGCCCGCGACCTCGAAGCCGACGTCCTGGCCAAAGACCTTCGTGTTGTAACGCACGAAGGCATTGACGATGAACGTGCCGCCCTTGTTGGCCAGCGGAGAAGACACCGGGTTGTCCACGTAGATCGGTCCCTCGTTGCGGGCAAAGCCGCCTCCGAGGGTCAGACCATTGAGCGGGCCATCAAAGAACCGATACTTGGCGAAGAACGTGTAGGCCCGCGGCGGCACTTGCACGAGAGGGGCATTCCATGCGGCCGGATTCGGGTCGCCCGGCAGGATGCGGGCATCAGTGTAGGCATAGGAGGCGATCGCCTGGAAATTGCGATTCGGCTGATACTGGATGCTGGCCTCCACGCCCTTGCTCTCGGACCCCGGGGTGAAGGTCACCGTGTCATCGACCAGGCCGGCCGCGTAGTCGACGATCGCCCGCGCATCGTTGATCGCGAGGTTGCTCTTGTTGATGTTGAAGTAGGCCAGCGAGCCCGTGAGCTTTTCATCGATCAACTCGAACTTCACGCCCGCATCCCAGCCCTTCGATTCGGAGAGCGGACGAGGGGCCTGGTAGCGCACCGTGCGACCGTTGCTTTCGGCCGTCTTCGACCAGATGCCGTAGACGGATACACCGTCGAACACCTCGTAGAGCGCACCGATCTGCGGCAACGTGCGCTCCAGATCGAGCTCCCGGTATTGCTGCTGGCGCAGTCCCCCCAACACGTGGAGGCGATCGTTCAGCGCACTCAGGCTCTCGGTGAGGAACAGGTCGGGTTTCCCCCAGTCGTAGGTCGTGATGCTGTCATAGAACCAAACCGGCCAGTTGTCATGGTCGAGGTTGGGATAGTAATACCGCTTCGACAACGGGTCGCTCACCAGCACGTTGTAGGGCGAGGCGAGCGTGTAATCGATCGCACCGATCTTCCCGGGTTCCGGGGCGAAGTATCCGTTGCGGTCATACTTGGTCGGGAAGCGGTTCCCCGAGATGCCGGCCAGGGTATCGGACTTGAAATACGGGGTTTCGAACTGGCCCAGAAGGTTCACTTCGAAATACTGGGTGTGCTTCCGCACGTTCTCGTAGATCGGCATGTTCGAAAGAATGATGTGATCCGCCGTCGGCACGGCCACGCCCTTGTTGGCGAGATCCCGCACCGCCGAGAACGTGAACATCGTGAGCTGCTCGACATGGCTGAAGTCGTCGGCCGCGATGGCGAGCAGTCGCAGGTGTTCGTTAAACTCGTGTTCGAGACGGAGTTCGTGGCGCCGGCGCACCCATTCGGCGTCGGTCCAGGGGGCGATGCCGGGGTTCATGTCATAACCCACGGTGCCACCGAGCTGGTCGTTGAATTCCGCCAGGGGAATCGATTCCCAACCGCCGCGCTTGTTCAGATAATAGAACCGGATGCGTTCAAACGCCCCGGTCCGGTTGCGGTAGGACAGATCGTAACTGAGCGAGGTTTTCGGGGTGATGTTCCACGTGACGCTCGGGCTGATCACGGTGTCATGGATTGTCTGATACTTGATCCAGGTGTCGCCGTCGACCCGGGCGCCGTTGACCCGAAACAGCACCTTGTGCTTGTCGGTCAGGGAACGGTTGAAATCGAACTCGCCGCGAAAGCCGTGCTCCGTGGTCCAGCCCGCCTTCACGTAGGAAAGGTCTTTGGTGATGGGCTTTTTGGTCACGTAGTTCACGACGCCTCCGGGGGCCACGAAGCCGTAGAGAATCGCGCTCGGCCCGCGGGCCAGCTCGATGCGCTCGATGTTGGAGGAGTCCGTCCATGCATTGTAGCGGATGCCATTGCGCAGGATTGCGCCCTCGTAGCCGCGAAAGGTGAACGTCTCCTGATCGGCCCAGGTTCGGCCGGAGTTCGACACACCGGCCTGGGTGAAAGAAATCGCGTCGGTCACCCGCTGCACGTTGATGTCGTCGAGCAACTCGTTGTTGATGACCGAGACACTCAAGGGCGATTCGTTTAGCGGCGTCGAAATCTTGGTTCCGGTCACGATGTCCTTCGTGCGGTAGCCAAAGTCGCTCTCGGTCGAAACCTGGAAGGGACTGAGCACAATCGTCTCTTCATCAGCGGGAACGTTCCGCGATTCCTGGCCGGGCAGCCGACGGGCGGCTCCCAGCAAGAGGAGTCCCGACAAGACTCGCGGGATAAGATATAGTTTGGTCATGGGGTCGGTTGTAGCTGGCACCCCGACCCATGGACGGTTCGGGCGGTCACGCCCAGGAATCAGGCGTGAATCGCGACGGCGCGACCCATCGGGGCAATTTTGGTTAGGGAGGAACTGGGGGAAAAGCTCGCTGCTGAAACAGCACCAAGCGAAAGCACAGGGGTTGTGCCGAACGGGAACGTCGCTACCATATTCCTCTTTTTTGGATTAGACTTCCGATTTTTAAGGATTATCATGCAGTATCCTAAGATTCAAAGCGCGCCGCCGGCGATCCGACCATGAATCTCCGGGCTGAAATTCCTCCGTTGTAACCGGAATTCGGTTACGGAATTAGAGGCAGTGAGAAACAGCAGGACGGCGCGGCCAACGCATCGTTCCGGGGCGGGCCCATCCAGACCCAATTGATCGCGCCCGCCCGACTACCCCGCCCGCAACGCGATCATGGGATCGACCCGGGTTGCCCGTCGCGCCGGAACCAACATCGCCAGCACCGCTACGGTCGTCAGCAACAACGCCACGGCGCCGTAAGTAAGGGGATCGCGCGGACTGATGCCAACGAGCACCGCCTGAATCGCATTGGTCGCGATCGTCGCAATGATCAGCGTAATGCCCAAGCCCAACACGAAGCCCAATGCGAGTTGCGCACCGCCTTGGCGGAAAACCAGCCCGAAGATCTTCGCACGATCCGCACCGAGCACCAAGCGTATGCCGAACTCCTGCAAGCGCTGGTTCACCGCAAACGACATGATGCCGTAGAGCCCGACCGAAGCCAGAATCACGGCCACGATCCCAAACACCCCGAACATGAGCGCGATGAACCGGTTCTGCGCGAGAAACCCCGCCAGCGCCTGCTCCGGGGTAAGAAAATAGTAGAGCGGCAGATTCGGGTCCACGTGGTTGTGACCTGCTCCCCTGGGCTGGAGGTTTAAAGTGAGAGTGGCGGGCTGTTTTGGTTTTGTGGGTTGTGGGTTGGCAAGCGGCGTAAGCCGCTGTGGGTCTGGCCCCCATGGGGGGCCGCGCCGCTTTTGGCGGCAAACTCGGCTGGCGTCATCCGTTGCAACGAGTGATGCGGACGACAGTGGTTATAGTCTTCCCGGAAGGCTTCGACGATCTCCCGGGCGTGGTCGAGGTTGATACCTGCGACGCAGCGGAGCCACCGTCGTCGGACTCGAGTTCACTTGGCCTTCGGCATCGGAGCAGCCGCCGCGTCGCGAGACATGGGGCATGCCTATCCAATTCGAGAGCCCCACCGCCCAACCTTCTTACGTCCGCTTCCACGTCCCGGGTCGGATGGAGCGCAACGCGTTCTGCGATGTGAACGGAGCATTCCTTGGCGAGGAGGAGTTCCGCACCCCTGTGAAACATGAACTAAACGGCGACGTCGGCTACACGAGCCACACCGCCTTCCAAGCAGAGATGGGAGTACACCGACACCTTCATTTCGAGGACGCACAGATGCGCCGCACTCTCCCCAAGGCAATCGCCTTCGAACTCGACACGGACGACCAGAACTTCATTCGAGGATTCGTCCTCGAACCGAACCCGCCCAACGTCGCGAATACCCAGCGTAGCCTTACTGCCTTGCGCGCCGCCGAAAAGCGGGTGTCCGAATTGAATGAACAACAGAAGCACCTCGAAGCAATCTCCGCAGAGAACGAGAAATACCAGAAGGCTGTCCGAGAAGTGGCTCTGCTCGGCTAAAATCGGGTATAGGTGAGACCCGATGGTGACGCCTTGATTTAGGCGAACGTTAGTCACGGCCCAATAGGGCGAGTGATAGGCGGATAGATCCAGAGCCCCGTTTCGCAGCGCATTCTCAGGCACGGAGCACACCGTTCCCTCAAACTCGCCGGCGAAAAGAAAACCGCGTTGATCGTTCAGCGTGATGCTGTTTCGTGATGTCGAGATAGGCATTTCTGCGCCGCAGCCTACAGCGCTCGTCAATCCCCCACGTATTGGGAAAGGCCGCTTGATCCACAAAGGTGTGTGCGCAATCGATCAGAATTGCCGAGTGATCGAACACCGGTATCATTCAGGCACTACGCACCTCTTCTCATCAGACATCACTCAACTCCCGACACGGGAAATTCTCGCGGCCATTCGCCAAGGGTTGCCTCGGCCAGCGTTGCGCAAGACCGCACGTCTCTTGGACCTCTCTGAGCGTAGCACCATGGAGAAGCTTGGGATCTCGCGCCCGCTGACGAAAACGGGGGGGACGGTTGTCGCCAAGTGCATCCGAGAAATTGATTCGAGTGGCGAAAATCCACGCCAAGGGGCGCGAGATTTTCACCACTGATGAAGCCTTCCGGCACTGGATAAAGTCGCCAGCGATCGTCCTCGACGGGCAAGCACCACTCGACTTGCTCGATACGGGCATCGGAACACGCGAGGTAGAATCTTTGCTTCACGGGATATCCCACGGCCACGTGATGTGAGGCGGCTACTCGGAGGATCCGGAATCTCCGAGAAACACGCCTCCGAGATCAGAGACACACCTGATCCAAATCCGGCGCCTACTCTCGAAACCGGCCGAGGGATCAGCCCAAACGAACAAGACATCCTCGAGATTTCCCTCGGAGACGCTAACCGAAACCAGCGCCAGTTAGCGTTGCAATTTCCCCCATATTGCTAGGGGTATAGCGCTCGTCAGAACCGAAATCGGTCCAACTCGCTCATGAATAACAGATTAAATTGGCGTCCCCACGGGGATTCGAACCTAAAATCTGCAACAACCGAAAAGCCTGATCAATCGTGCTTTAAGTTGTTAATATGATAGTTAGAGAAGTAATAGAGTGCAAATTGATGCACCGAGGGCAAGGTAAAAGCAGGTTCGCTGACACATCGCTGGCAAATCTGAACCGTGAGGATTCTTGAGTTTTGAGGTCGCTTTACCCAACGGGGAAACCCGCTTTGCCTCGATCTCTTTCGGTTCGTGGAGGGCACCGACTTCAACGAGAAGGAGTGTTAAACTCCCTTCCCTGCCGATGTTTCCGGTAGAGATAGAGCACTGTATCGCAAATGGCCCCGGCCATGCTCCCTAGAAACGCAGCGCCTATCGGCCAGAGGATATTATTGATGTGCAGGTAGACCTCGGCAGCAAGCCCCAGCACCACCCCGAGCAACAGGATCCATGGGAGAACCAAAACTTCCCAACGGACTCGACGCCGTGCTTTGGCGACTCGCTTCGATGTCCGCTTTTTAGCCGGCATCCTTATTTCGGGCTGACTTCGGCGTGGCGAGAAGTCTGAGCGAATTCGCAATCACCAGCAATGTGGCTCCTGTATCCGCCAAAATTGCGAACCATAGGCTGGCATAGCCGATCAGCGTGAGCACCAGAAACACCGCTTTCAAGGAGAGGGCGAAGGCGATGTTGAAGTGGATGATGCGGAGCGTGCGTTTTCCCAGGCGGATCGTCTCAGCGATTTTCCCGAGGTCGTCCTGCATGAGGGCAATGTCGGCGGTTTCGATGGCGGCATCTGTTCCTGCTGCCCCCATCGCGATACCGACACTCGCCGTCGCCATGGCCGGAGCGTCATTGACGCCGTCGCCGACCATACCCACCACACCAAGTTTTTCTCGAAGCACCTTTACCGCCTCTACTTTTTGATCTGGCAAGAGATCGCCTCGCGCTTGATCGATACCCACTTGTCTGGCGATAAAGTCCGCCGTGCGTTGATTGTCGCCGCTCAGCATAACGACTTCTTCCACTCCCGACGCGTGCAGTGCCGCAATCGCGTCCTTGGCATTGGGCCGTAGGGTATCGCCAATCGCAATGATCCCCAATACCTCGCCTTTACAGTCATCATGGGGGCGATGCCCAACTACCACGACCGATTGCCCCTTCTCCTCAATCGCTGCTAATCGATTTTCGACCTCCTCCGAACAAATACCCAATTCATGAGTGAAGCGATGGTTGCCCACAAAGTAGGCGTGACCATCCACGAAGCCTTCGGCTCCGCGACCGCTGCGCGCTTGGTAGTTTTCCGCGCGATCGAATTCGATTTGCCGCTCTCTCGTCTGCGCCACGACGGCTTTGGCCAACGGATGAGCGGAGTGATCATCGATTGCCGCCGCAATCCGCAACACTTCCTCTTCGTTTGAGGAGCCTAATACTTCCACTCCGATCACCTTGGGCTTTCCTTCGGTGATTGTGCCAGTTTTGTCCACCGCCAAGCCCTTAAGCCGACCGATAGTTTCGAGGTGTGCTCCTCCTTTGACCAGCACGCCGCGACGGGCGAGCGCCGTCAGGCCGGCGACAATGCTGACGGGAGTTGAAATCACCAATGCACAAGGGCACGCGATGATGAGAAGCACACAGGATCGATAGAGCCAGGTGCTCCAATCTCCATCCATCAGGAGCGGTGGAATGAGAAAGACGAGCAACGCTACCGCCGTCACCGCCGGCGTATAATAGCGGGCAAAGACATCCACGAAACGCTGGGTTGGGGCTTGCTGTTCCTGCGCCTCCTCGACCAAGCGGATAATACGGGCAAGCGTCGTGTCGCCGGCGATCTTTGTGACTTTGATCTCCAGGGAGCCCGCCCCATTGATGGTGCCAGCGAACACGATGTCGCAGGGCTTCTTGTCCACCGGCACGGATTCGCCGGTGATCGGGGCTTGGTTGACCGCAGACTCGCCCGCGAGCACCTCCCCGTCGAGTGGTATGCTCATGCCCGATTTCGCCGAAACGATTTCGTCGAGTTCGACTTGATCGACTGGCACCTCCACGAAGCGTCCGTCCCGTTTCACGAGCGCGTTTTTGGGTGCGATTTCCAGAAGTGCTTTTGTTGCGCGTTGGGCCCGACGATCAGCCCAGCCCTCCAGCCATTCGGCGACGCCGAATAAGAACACCACGGCAGAGGCTTCCACCCATTCGCCGATGATCGAGGCTCCGATGGCCGCGATGACGACCAGCAGGTTGATATCGGGGCGAACATGCCGGATCGCGTTCCACGCCTTGGGTAAAAGAAACCAGCCGCCGGATAACATCGCTGAGATCGCGAGACCGGCAGTGACCAGTGGCGATCCGTCATTCCACGCCTGACCCAGTAAGGCACCTCCCACCAGAAACCCGGATACAACCAAGCTGATGGTTTCGAAACGATTCGCTTCTTCGCCATGCGAACAGCTGCACGACTTTTCGACATCGCCTGTTTTGTGATTGTGATTTTCTTGGCTCATAAGAGGTGCCGCCTCAACCGTTCGAGCGGCCGAGTGATGGGGTTTCACGCCGACCGCACGAAGCAGCTGAAAACGGAGTTAGATGGCGCTCGGCCCCTCCTCGCCTGTGCTAATGCGTAGCGCGGATTCCACCGGCAAAACATACACTTTACCGTCTCCTTGGTTGCCCGTTTTGGCGGCGGAGGCGATGGCCGTAACCACCGCTCGCGCCTGACTGGCCGCAACCATGAGATCAACGCGAACTTTCGGCAAAGTCCCCAAGAGTGCTTCGTCTCGGCTTGATTTGGACGTGTTTCCGCGTCCACGGCCGAATCCACGAATGTCGGTGAATGATGCTCCGGTTACTCCCGGAGCGGCATGAAGGGCTTCACGAACGGCCTCTTCTTTGAACGGCTGAATAAATGCTACTATTGTTTTCATGGCAGGTTATTAATGATCGTGACCGTCGTTTTCATCTCAGACGCAGGCGTATTCTGCGCGGCTGCATTCTTCACAGATTTCGTCGTGAAATACGACCCGGTGGTTCGTGGGTTTTGCGCCCGGTTTCTCGCGGATCTGAACGACCACCGTGTAGCCATCACCCTCGGGTAAGAGCCGGGTCGAGGTGAAGGCGCTGGCCGACTTGGTGAACTCAAGATTGGCCCGCCCGGTTTCGGCTTGGGCAATCGCGTTGACTTCACGATCACCGGTTGGAATCGGGTTAAGCTCTTCGTCGTAGAACGCCACCGTAACGGAACGATCTTCCGTGACGAAGAATTCCGCATGGGGAGCGGAGGTCGTGAGAATTCGACCGCCCTTAGGGCCCGGGACAGGCTTGGCTGCCATCACGGAGACGCTTGCGGCGAGAGCGGCGAAAACGGAAAGTAAACGAATTTGGTTTTTCATAATAATGTGTAATTATTGGCTCAGACTATTCGCCTGATTGCGGCACGGCGTCGGAGGATTTTGGACGGTCTTTTTCCACCCAACTGTAGAGCGTGGGCAAAAGCAGGAGGGTGAGAAACGTGGCCGTGATGATGCCGCCGATGACGACGGTCGCCAAAGGACGCTGGACCTCGGCGCCGGCCCCGTGAGCCAATGCCATCGGCACGAACCCGAGTGAGGCAACCAAGGCGGTCATGAGGACGGGGCGCAGGCGGGTTAGCGCACCTTCGATCACGGCTTCGCGCACCGTCTTTCCCTCCTCGCGCAATTGATTGATAAACGAAATCATCATGACTCCGTTCAGCACGGCGACTCCGGAAAGGGCGATGAAACCGACACCTGCCGAGATGGAAAACGGCAGGTCACGCAACCAGAGCGCGAAGATGCCACCGGTCACCGCAAGCGGGATTCCCGTGTATACGATCAACGCTTGGCGCACGCTGCCGAAAGCCATGAAGATCAGTAGAAAGATCAATGCGAGGGCGGTGGGAACCACGACCGCGAGGCGGCCACGGGCTTCTTGGAGGTTCTTAAACGCGCCACCGTATTCGACGAAATAGCCTTCGGGCATTTCAACACCGGCCGCGATTTTTTCCTGTGCTTCCAAAACGAAACTCTGCACGTCCCGGCCTCGCAAATTCACTTGGATGGCCATGCGGCGTTGAAAGGCCTCACGGCTGATCGTGTTGACACTTTCCGTCACACCCACGTCCGCGACTTGGCCTAGAGTGATCAGACTGCCATCGGCGGTTCGCACAGGTAGACGAGCCACTTGATCGAATTTCTGGCGTTCTGATTCAGGCAGTCGGGTGACAATTGGGTAGCGACGATTGCCGTCCACAATCACGCCACTTTGAAATCCGGCGAACGCGGTCTCCACCACCCGGTTCACTTCTTCGGCATGGACGTTGTATTGCGTCATAGCCGCTCGGTTAAGTGTGACTTGCAGAACAGGGGCTTTTCCTGCGGCATCGAATTCGACATCGGCGGCGCCGGGGATCTTTTCAACGATCTCGCGGATTTCTCCAGCTAGGGGTTCCAGCACTTCATAGTCGTCCCCGAAGACCTTGATCGCAATATCGGCGCGACTGCCGGAAAGGAGTTCGTTGAAGCGCAATTCAATGGGCTGAGAGAACAGATAGGATTGGCCCGGGAAATGGATAGCCAGATCCTTTGCCATGAGGTTGGTGAGCTCGTCCTTCGTGATCGTTCGACCATCGATCTTACGCCATTCTTCCTTGGGCTTCAGGAGAAGGTAAGAATCTCCTACGTTCACGCCCATAGGATCGGTTGCGACCTCGGAGGTGCCGATTCGTGCGAACGTGTGAGATACCTCGGGGAACTTTTCCAAGACGAGTTTCTCCGCAGCAGTCTGCATTTCGATTGACGAGTTCAGGCCGATGCTCGTCGTCCGGATCATTTGCACTGCCAGATCCCCTTCATCGAGCTGGGGAATAAATTCCGCGCCCAACTTCGAAAAAACGAAGAGAGAAACCGCAAAGATACTGATCGCGATTCCACTGACTAACCAACGGGCGCGCAGGCAAAAATTGAGCGCGGGCAGATAAAGGCGTTTCGCAAAACGAATCGCGAAGTTATCTTCTTCGCTAACCTTGGCGGTCATAAAGAACGATGCAAGGACCGGCACCACAGTGAGCGCGAGCAGCAGCGCCCCCACCAACGCAAAAACGACGGTGAAGGCCATCGGAGTGAACATCTTCCCTTCGACACCGGTGAGAGTGAAGAGCGGGAAGTAAACGATGGTGATGATTGCAACGCCAAAGACCGTGGGCGTGCCGACCTGTTTACATGCCGTGAGGATGGTGTGCAGTCGTTCCTCTTTGGAGAGCAGTCGACCAAGCTGGTGCTGCCGATGAGCAAGCATACGCACGATATTCTCGGCAATCACCACAGCGCCATCGACGATGAGACCGAAGTCCACCGCACCGAGACTCATCAGATTCCCGGAGACACCGTAACGCACCATGCCGGTGAGAGCAAAGAGCATTGAGAGAGGGATGGCGGAAGCGACGATGAGCGCGGCACGCCAGTTGCCTAGCAGCGCGATAAGTACCGCGATTACAAGGATAGCGCCCTCGAAGAGATTCTTTTCTACCGTGGCGATAGTTTGGTTCACGAGGTTGGTGCGATTATATACTGTCTCGATCTCGATACCTGCCGGTAGTTTTCCACGCAGTTCTTCGATCTTGGCGTCGACACGCTCGGACACGACGCGACTATTCTGGCCGATGAGCATCAGGGCAGAGCCCACCACTGCTTCCTTACCATCGTGCGTGGCCGATCCGGTGCGCACACTGGATCCGATGCCGACCGAGGCGACGTCCCGTACGCGAATAACGGCGGTCCGGCCGGTGAACTTTAAAGGGAGATTGGCTATATCTTCCATGGTTTGCACCCGGGCCACGGATCGCACCGTCACGCTTTCTCCACCTTTTTCGACAACGGAGCCACCGGCGTTGTTGACGTTCTCAGCGATGGCATCGGAAATTTCACCGATGGTGAGTCCAAGGCTGGTGAGTTTCACCGGGTCAGGCGTGATAACGAACTGCTTGTCGTAGCCACCGGCCGTGTTGACTTCGGTCACGCCGGGAACGGTTCGTAGTGCGGGCTTGATCACGTAGTCTTGCACCAGCCGGAGTTCCCTCTGCCGCTCGACGGCATCTGCCGGGGCATTGGTGGCATTCGAGGAATAGTGAACCGTGTAGTGATAGATTTCGCCGAGACCGGTGCTGATCGGTGCCAGTGAAGGCGTCACGCCTGGAGGGAGTTCCTCCAAGACCGATTGCAGCCGCTCTCCAACCAACTGGCGGGAGCGGTAAAGATCAGCGCCTTCCTCGAAAATCAAGGTCACCTGTGAAAGTCCGAACTTCGAAATAGAGCGGACCTCCTCCAAGCGTTCGATTCCGCCCATCTCCACTTCGATGGGATAAGTCACCAGTTTTTCGATTTCTTCCGGGGCGAGGGCGGGCACCGAAGTATTTACTTGGACCTGCACGTTTGTGATGTCGGGCACAGCGTCCACGGGAAGCCGGGATGCAGACCATAAACCGATACCGATGAGTCCGAGTGCGCCTAGCAGCACGATCACGCGCTGGCGGAGTGCGAACTCCAAAATTTTGTCAATCATGTGAATAAGTCCTGTCTAAAAGTTGATGAATCAGTGGCTATGACCGCCGCCCTTGGTGAGGCGCAGTTCGGTGAGCCAGAGTTGGCTGACGGGGGAGATGACGACAGTGTCGCCTTCGAACACGCCATCGGTGATTTCTATAGTATCGTCGTCCATCGCGCCCGTGGTCACGGGCGTGCGCAAAAATGCCTCGCCATTGACCACGTAAACGAAAGTGCCGAGCGCGGTATCAAGCACCGCTGCGCGAGGCACGGTCACCCTAGGTGTATCAGGAGCAATCCTGAGCCTTAGCTTTAGCGTTTCACCCAGCTGATAAGGTTCGGGCCGGGCCGCTAGGTTAAAGATGAGCTCAACCTGATGGGCCGCAGTCTCAAGGGTGCGAGGGATCTCAGTTAATCTCGCCGTTGCGGCAGTCGAGCCTACTTGACCAACGGCGTCTGGTAGCGAAGCGCTTAAACCCACAGTCAAATTCCGCGCTGACGCAGGCGAGACCAGAGCGACAGCCCGTGGCGAAGGAAGCGTTGCGTAGACTTGAGCGAAGAGATCGATGGTTAGGGGGAGGAGCCGTTCTTCCACCTCGGCTGTGCTCACGCCCATGGCAGCCAACACCTCCGGAGGAAACGCCAAGCCAGTTCCGGCTTTGAAGCTGGCACTGGATTCTCCACCTTCTTCATCGTGGTCATCGTGACCTTCCGCGTGAGCGTCGTCGGTCGATGATTCCGAATGTTTAGGTCCTTCTTTGCCGCATCCTCCGACCAATCCGCCAAGAGTTAGCACAATCAGAAAAGCAATAAATCGCGTGGGCTTCATGGTTGCACTTCGACGGTGTTGAGATCGAGCCCGGTCAACTCTTCGAGTTGAAGGCCGGCTGCGAGCGCCTCTCCACGGGTGTCCAATAAGGCTTGGACGGCTTCGAGGTAGCTATTTTGCAATTCAACATAGGTGGCGATCGGAACCGCACCCAAACGATAGTGGCGATCAGCCAGCTCGGCGGCTTCGCGGAACTTGTCAGCTGAGTCTGGAGTCCAGCGCTCGGTCTCGGCTGCTTTAATTGCAAAGGCCTGTGCAGCCGTGATAACCTGCCGGTCGAGTTCGCGTCGCGCCACTTCCACCGCCGCTTGGGCTTGTCGTTGTCGGGCTTCGGCTACGTTCACCGCGCCGCGGGTGCGGGAGGTGATGGGTAGAGGCAGGCTCACGCCAATGCCAAAGATGGACTCACGTCCACCAGCGCTTTCTTGCGCGTAAAACGGGCTCACCGCAACGGAGGGATACCGTTCATTTTCTGCGAGGCGCACGACAAAGCCTTGTTGTTCCAGCTCAACCAAGCGTTGCCGGTATTCGAAATTGTTTTCATGCGCCGCCGCAACCAGAGAGGCACGGTCGGGAGCGGCGCTAAACGTAATCGAACCAGAGCTGACCCGCAAAGGGCTATCGGGAGAAGCCCCGCGCAGTTGGTTCAATTCAATCAATGCAGCCTGCACGGCCAACCCGGCCTCGACCGCGCGACGCCGTAGAGAAAGCTCCGCCGCCTCGATTACCCGGGTCTCCAGGAGAGGCGTAACGCCCGCAGGATCGCGGGCCAAAAAAGTATCTTTGAGCTCCGTAAACCTCTCAGCCACCTCTCGCACCGCATCGGCGTTGGCTTGGCTCGCGAGGAGCGAGTAAGCGAGAGTCTGGGCGCGAGATTTAAGTGCGATTTCGAACCGGGACAAACCTAGCTCAGCGAGTTCGAGATTTCGATTGGCGATGGATTTACGCAGCGCCAATCGACCGGGCCACTCGAAGGTTTGGGTAACTGCAACCGACCATGCAGTTCCTTCGGCGGCCAGACTCCCTCCAATGTCTTTAACACGCTTACGGCCTACGTCGAAGGAAAGTTCAGGGTCTGACCAAGTAGCCGAGTAGCGTTGCCCCGCCTTGGCGGCGGCAATTTCTTCAAGGTAGAATTGGCGTTCAGGATTGTTGTTGGTGATTTCGTCGACGAGCGCGGGCAGCGATATCGCAAGATCAGGAGAGGCACTGGATAAATCGGCTTGAGCCGACAGCATCGAGCTAGTGGCGAGGCCGAAGAGACCGAATAGGGTTCGGAAATGGCGAGAATGGAAGAAAAGCGGAGACATAAAAATATACAGATAGATAGAGACGGAAAGGGTGGAAGACTCCTAGGCGGGCACACGCGCAGGTGCCTCGGCGGAATCGCGAGTCAGGCTATCAGTCCGCGCAGGGACTGATTAGGCCAATTGGGAAGGCGCGCGCGAAAGTGGTGCAGCGCGATGCACAAACTGCCAGACGGGCACCCACTCATAGGGCTGCCCAGAGTCCGCGACCGACATCGTCGGTTCTTCGGACAAAAGTGAAGGCACTAGCTGGAAACAAAGAATACAAATGCAGGCGAATAACGCCGGTGCAGGCACTTTGAAGGCGTCAGTCGAAGATTTAATCAGGTCGCTTTCGACGACATTGCAGCCATCATGCGTGCAGGGGTTGGACGACTCGCAGCACTTAGCCCCGTCAACATGAGCTGCCTCCAACGGAACAAAGCCCGCCGCCTCAAGCCCACAATGTTGCGTAACCGGCAACCAGAGGGCCAGTAGCAACACAGTGACAATTTTGAAGATACTTCTCAAAACGAAAGACGAGGCACATGTCTACTGGACACCTCAACGATGTCCAGTCGCAACTGCCCTTAAACCAAGTGCCAGACTCCACGCAGCACGAAGACGACTCCTAACAAAATCAGAAACCCCGAAGAGAGATACGGCGCTCGCGAGGCCAAGCGGCTAAACACACCGGATCGCTTCGATGCCTCGCGAATACCCCACGCCGCAACTACGCCGACCGTGACCAACGTGACGGCAAGACCGAAACTGAAGGCCGCCACCAGTGAGAATCCTAGGGTGAATTCCTTGAGCTGAAGGCAGATCAGCAGGATGGACAATGCGGCCGGGCACGGCATCAGCCCGCCCGTGAGGCCGAAAAGGACGATTTGAAGCGTAGTGACCTCACGGCCCTCAAACCGGCGACGGATTTGCTCGGCATGCTGGCGGGCGTGCTCGTCGTCTTCCTCCCCGTCCTCGTGGTCGTGATGGTGATGTTCCTCCGCAAATTCGGCGCAGAGAATATGCTCGCGCGTCGGCCCCTGCACGATGGCCTCGACCGCAAATTCATGCGGCTCAGGAATCGTCTCGCGTGATTCCCAATGACCGACATGTCGAATCAGTTCAAACGACTGAGTGCAACCATCAGACCGCAGGGTGCGCAACCCGACGGGTTCGATGGTATCCGTGCTCGTCGACAACCGAAAACGCGGCGGCACGCCGTCTTCCACAATACTCAAATCCACCGAACCATCGGGGCAAACGAGTGACTTGGACTCATCATGGTGGTGATGATCGTCGTGGTGATGGTGTGCCCCCCGACGCAAGCGCCATAGCGTCCACGTTGCCATACCGATCACGATGACTCCCGTGCCGATTTGAAAATAGGGTTCGGTGGTTTCGACGTTCCACTGACTGCCGAAAGAGAGCGCCATCGCGGCCAAAGCCCAAATAACCAAGGAGTGAGAGATCGCCGCCGCCAACCCAAGAAGAGCCGCCTGCATAATGGTGCCACGCACGGCGATGATGAAGGCCGCCATCATGGTCTTGGAATGCCCCGGCTCCAATCCGTGCAACGCCCCCAAAAGTATCGCCACCGGAAAATAGAGCCAGGCATGGGCTGCCCCCTGTTCCAGCAACGAATTGAAATCCATTTATGGGTTATGCCCCCTACCCCCATACGGAATCAAGCCCCAATTTCCCGATTGAGTCAGCACATTTTGCGTCCATGTTGTGGCCATGTCGCATTCCCCCGAAGATCCAGACGCTGATCGCAGAGCACTGCGCATTCGCCTGCGCAAAATCTCCGGCCAACTCAAGGGAGTCGAAGCCATGATAGAGGGCGATTACGAATGCGCCGAGGTGCTCAATCAGCTTGTTTCAGCCCGCCGTGCGATCAAATCTCTGGCAGAGAAAATCATCAACGAACATTTGGAGCATTGCTTGACCGCTCCCAGCGCGTCGGATCAGGGCAAACGGCAGCTACGCGAGGTCACCCTAATGCTCAAGCGCTACGTCGAGTAAGCATCCTAGCATGCCGATTGAGCCTACGACCATTAAACGGCTGTTTGCGAAATCGCGCAACCAATGCGCCATGCCCCGATGCATGGCCGTTTTGATTCAATACGAAACCGTCATTGGCGAGATTTGCCATATTCGCGCCCGTAGCAAGGGAGGGCCGCGTTACGATCCTGCTCTCTCGCTCAAGGAGCGAAATGCATTTGCAAATTTGATTTTATTGTGCCCGACCTGCCACTCACTGGTGGACAAGGGGTCTTCGCGTTTTAGTGTCGAAACGCTCACCCATATCAAGGCCAGCCACGAGGGCAACGAACCTGCGGAGCTAACTGCGGCAATGTCTGTGCAGGCATTGAAATTCCTGCCCAAGTCGCCTTACGCACGAACGACAAACGCAAAGGCGTCGCGTGGAGGCGTGGCGGTCGCCATTGGCGGAGACAACTACGCGCCGATCAATGTCAGTCCGCTCCCACACCCATCGTCGCCGAAAACCAAATACCCCAAGAACAGTATTGGTGCTGACGCAAATCTGACCAACTACATCGAGTATCTTTGCACGCTTTATTCCGACTATACCGCGCTCATCTATCCCCAAGAAAGGGACCGCTGGATTCGGCTTAGCACGAGCATCAAACGGAAGTTCCGCCTGAAAAAACGGACCCGACTACATTTGTCAGTCGAGCGTTTTGACGACCTTGTCGACTTCTTGATCCGGGAAAAACTCGCCAAGACACCCGTCGGTCAAAAGCACATCGAAAACGGCACGCGTATTTGCCGCACTTTCGAAGATTATCGCCACGGGAAAATGTAAGGCCGGGGGGCTCTGGGCAGAATCCGTAGGTTAACCTGGAATTCACTGGAGGCTGAGACGGCGCAGCCGGAGGGCATTCAGCACGACACTGACTGAACTCAGGCTCATCGCCGCTCCGGCGATCATGGGATTGAGTAACACTCCGAAGAACGGGAAAAGAACTCCGGCTGCAATCGGAACTCCGGCTGCGTTATAGATGAAGGCAAAGAAGAGATTCTGCCGGATGTTGCGCATCACGGAGCGACTGATGCGGAGGCCCCCGACTATTCCACGCAGGTCCCCCTTAACGAGTGTGATTCCCGCGCTTTCGATGGCTACATCCGTGCCCGTGCCCATGGCGATGCCCACATCGGCGGCGGCCAACGCAGGGGCGTCGTTGATGCCGTCGCCAGCCATGGCAACGACATGTCCCTTCGCTTTTAGCCCATTGACGATGCGTTGCTTGTCTTCCGGCGAAACTTCGGCGTGCACCTCATCGATGCCTAATTCGCGAGCGACGGCCTCGGCGGTGCGGGAGTTGTCTCCGGTGCACATCACTACGGTGATGCCGAGCGCGTGCAGGGCATCGATGGCTTCCCGGGACGTTTCTTTGATGGGATCGGCAATAGCCAGCAACCCGAGCAAGGTTTCGCCCTTCGCCGCCCAGATCACGGTCTTGGCTTCGCCTTGCAGTTTCTCCGCTGTCTCGGTCAACGCGGGCTCGATTTTGACTCCAGCATCTTCGATGAAATTCCGTTTGCCGACGCGGATGATTACCCCCGCTACCTTTGCTTGCACGCCGCCCCCGGTGATACTCTCAAAATCTTCAGTATCGGGTAGCGTAAGACCGTCATTCTGCGCCCGATCAACAACGGCTCTTGCCAGGGGGTGTTCCGACTGGTGTTCGACGGCGGCGGCGAGGCGCAACAAGTCGGACTCGTCCGTGCCGCCGGCTGTCTGAATGGCGACCACGCGCGGTTTTCCGGCAGTGAGCGTGCCGGTTTTGTCGGTGATGAGGTGGGTGATTTTCTCGGCTCGTTCGATCGCTTCAGCGTTCTTTATCAGGATGCCGTTTTGTGCACCTTTACCGACTCCCACCATGATGGACATGGGAGTCGCGAGACCCAAGGCGCACGGGCACGCGATAATCAGAACGGCAAGCGCGTTGACGATGGCGTAGGACATGGCGGGCGCGGGTCCCCAAATCATCCAGACCGCGAAAGTGATGACCGCTATCGCCACCACGGCCGGAACAAAATATCCGGCCACTTGATCGGCCAGTTTCTGGATCGGAGCGCGGCTACGCTGAGCATCCGCGACCATCTTAACAATCTGTGACAAAACCGTATCTTCGCCGACCGCGTCGGCCTTCATTACGAAGCTGCCGGTTTGGTTGACGGTGGCGCCGATCACCTTGTCGCCGACCTTCTTTTCGACGGCGGCAGGCTCTCCGGTGATCATGGATTCGTCGATGGTGCTTTTCCCTTCCTCGATTAAACCGTCGATGGGGATTTTTTCTCCCGGTCGCACGCGAAGCCGGTCACCGCTTTGCAACTCGTCGACCGGCACATCGTGCTCTTTGCCCTTCTCGTCCAGCCGGTGGGCCGTCTTGGCAGCCAGGTCGAGCAGCCCTTTGATGGCCTGTCCGGTTTGGCGACGAGCTCGGGACTCCATCCACTGACCGAAGAGAATGAGCGTGGTAATGACCGCCCCCGCTTCGAAGTAGAGCTGAACCTCACCACCATGTCGAAACGAGTCTGGGAAGAGGTGTGGAAACAGAACGGCCACAATGCTATAGCTATAGGCTGCACCCACTCCGAGCATGATCAGAGTGAACATGTTCAGACTGCGGTTGATGATCGAGCGCCAGCCGCGGATGAAGAAGAGACTTCCCGCCCACAGAATGACCGGCGTCGCAAACGCCAACTCCAGCCAACCCTGGGCGCGGGGAGACAGGAAGCGGTCAAACGACATACCCGGAATCATGCTGTCAAAAGCCAGCGTCAGAATCGGGATCGTCAGGATGCCGGCGATCAGGGCCTTTCGTCCGAGCTCCCGCGCCTCGGTGTCCTCCTCATCGTCATCGGCCGCAGGGCTCATGGGCTCCAGATCCATGCCGCATTTAGGACAAGCCCCGGGATGATCCTGTTGCACTTCGGGATGCATCGGACAGGTCCACATGCGGGCCTGGGGGGTCGTCCTATAGGCCGGATTTCGTTCGAGTCGCATGCCGCATTTTGGGCAGTCACCGGGCTGGTCGGATTCGACCCCTTCGCACATGGGGCAATAATATTTTGCAGCAGCGGAAGGCGTCACATCGTGCTGGGATTGTCCGTGGTCGTGATGGCCATGGTGGCAGCGGGTTCCGTGATCAGAATCGTGCTCACCGTGGTTGGAAGATTTGGGATCGTGCTCGTTTTTCATAATGGGGCTTTCACTGAGGAGACGGACGTCCCGCGTGGATCTTACAACTCTGGTGCGGAATCGGTGCAATCGCAGTCGAGGCAGGCGGAATTGGCGCAGTCACCACAAAATGTTTCGAGGCGGGCGCGCAGGCTACCGCGAGCCCGGTGGAGCATCACGCTCGCATGGTTGGGAGTGAGATCCAAGACTTGGGAGGCGATTCGCACTGACTCGCCATTGAGGTCAACGCGTCGCAACAATTCGGCCTGCTGAGGAGGCAGCGTTCCGATCACTCCATCGAGGCAGGCGCAGAGCTGAGGCTCCCACCCCACGGGTGGTTCGACTGTTTCCTCCAAAGCCGTCAAAAGCTCACCGAACGCCGTGTCACGCCGTATCGAGGAGCCGCGTGAGCGGTGATGATCAATTATCGCATTCCGCAGCAGCTGATAAAACCAAGGGAGCGCCTTGCCATCGTCGTGCAACGTATCGGCAACTCGAAAGGCCTTGGCCAATCCATTTTGAAGGATGTCTTCGGCATCGGTGCTCGAGCCCACCCGGGACGCGATAAACGCCTTGAACGCCACACGGTGCGCATTGAGTTCGAGGATGACTTCGTCGGCGGAACGAGGCATCTCGAGATTCCAACGTATTCCGGTGCCAGAGGGAAGTTTCTCGTTTGCCAAGTTCTGGTCGTCGACTTGTCGATCGGCCAAGGTAGGAGTCGGTAACGAGATCATTGCACTACGTGCATCCGATGAAGGATGGCCGAGGTGAACTTAGAAGCCGCCAAAGAGATAATTCGGTCCGTAGATGAGGGACCCTCCAAAGTGTGCCGTAATGGGCACCGCCAACGCGATTGCCGCTAAAACAATCCGGTATAAGGCGGGGGCGCGTTGAGCGCGGCGGTGTTCGACGAACAGCACAAGGAGTCCCGCCAAGGCAACTACTGCGGTCGAAACCCCCAGCCAGCGATGCCATGCCAACGTATTTTGAAGGTTGGTCGGATAGTTGGCCTGCGACGCCGCCAACCAGCCCAACGGTGCGGCGACCACTGCCGCCAGCGCTCCCGCCACATAGTTGAAACGCGAAACGGTGCTCCAGATCGCGGTCGCCCGCCAGCACCCAATCAACTCGAAGAACGCCGCAAACGAAAGGAGTCCGATAGGCAGGTGCACGGAGAGCACATGGAGTTTCCCGAGCAGTAGACCTGCCTTCCGGAGCCAAGCGGAGCTATCGCCGCCAGCTCCGTGATCGGTAGCGTGATCGTGTTCATGGCCACTAGGTTCCTCTGCCTCGTGCTCCGCACCAGTCGGCGCTGTCGTCGCATTGACCGAACCGTGATCAGTGGCATGGTCATGGTCGCTGGTTTCCGCCGTGTCCTCTGTCGCTATCGCAGTGAACTGAG
>CAXBDS010000014.1:0-50836 GCA_963974355.1 uncultured Opitutaceae bacterium | reverse complement strand
CTCCGGCTGCGGCACCCATTGCCGACAACGCCGCCCGATGAGGGGGGTTCACGTAAGGCGGAAGCATGGCAAAATCTACGCTTATGGGATATGCTGCATGCGCGTTTCACCTCAACGTGGTTCGGCCCCACTCCTGCGCGACGATTCCCCCTTTCATCGTCAGGCAAAAGCTGCTGCTGCCCCTCCTGCCTTTTCCCTCTATGACCGCCCTTCTTTCCGCTCAACCGGCCCTCACCATTGATCCGCGAGCCGTCGCCGCCGATCCCATCAATCCCTTCATCTACGGCCAATTTATCGAGCATCTCGGCCGCTGCATCTACGGCGGCATCTGGGCCGAGATGCTGGAGGATCGGAAATTCTATTTCCCGATCACGGCAGACTACGCGCCCTATAAAAGTCTCACCGAAACCGACTACCCGGTCGTCGGCGCATCGCCGTGGCAAATCGTCGGCGACCCGACCGTAGTGACCATGGTGAAAGAGGACTCGTTCGTCGGGGAACAGTCCCCCCGCCTGCGCGCCGGGGCTGCGCTTCGTCATCATGACCTCGGTGTCAGAGCCGGCCTGGACTATGAAGGCTACGTTTGGGTCAAAGCGCTCGGCGAAACCCCGGCCACCGTAACCGTAACCCTCGACACGACCGAGGGCGCAGCGACCACTGCAACGACCACCTTTTCGATTCCGGCCGGCGCGCACTACGTGAAACGCACCTTCCGCCTGCCCGCCCACACCGCGACCGATCATGCCACCTTCACTCTGCGCGCCGAGGCGGGCGACCTCGTCATTGGCACCGCCTCGCTCATGCCGGCCGACAACGTTAACGGCCTGCGGCGTGACACCCTCGCCCTGCTCAAGCAACTCAATGGCACCATCTACCGCTGGCCGGGCGGAAACTTCGTGAGCGGTTACAACTGGCGCGACGGCATCGGCGACCGCGACCGCCGTCCGCCTCGCAAGAACCCGGCTTGGACGGGCATCGAGCACAACGACTTTGGCACCGATGAATTCATCGCGCTCTGCCGCGAGATCGGCGCCGAGCCGCTCATCGCCGCCAATACCGGTTTTGGTGACGCCTATTCCGCCGCGCAATGGGTTGAGTATTGTAACAGCGCATCCACGACAACCGCGGGCCGATGGCGCGCCCAAAACGGTTCCGCCGCCCCCTTCGCGGTGAAATACTGGTGCGTCGGCAACGAGATGTTCGGCCCATGGCAACTGGGCTTCATGCCGATCGCCCACTACACGCTTAAACATAACGAAGTGGCGGCCGCCATGTGGGCCGCCGATCCCTCGCTGCAACTCATCGGCGTCGGCGATCTGGACCGCATCAACGCCGGGCATGATCCCGACCAAGCCAAGGTCGGCACAGGCTGGTCGCAGCGCATGCTTGAGGCCTGCGCCGACGCCATGAACGTCATCTCGGAACATTTTTACGAAGGTCGCCTGCCTTGGACAACCACCGGCGAGGTCGACCTCGCGAGTCATGTCGGTCTACTCAAGACCACGATCGGACACCGCGCCGCGGGTCATCGCTCGCTGCAGGCTTCGTTGCCCCATCTCGCCGGTCGCATCGTGCCGGTCTCGATGGACGAGTGGAACTACTGGCATCGCGACTACGTTTATGGCGAGCTCGGTTGCATCTACGATCAGGCGGATGGACTCGGCGTCGCGGCCGGCCTGCACGAATACTTCCGGCAGACCGACATCATTCACATGGCCTTCTACGCGCAGACGGTGAACGTCATCGGCGCGATCAAAACCAGTCGCACCGCCGCGGAGATGGAGACGACCGGTCTCGTCCTCCAACTTTACCGCGCCCACTTCGGCACGCAGCCGATCACCTTGGATACCACGGCCCTCCCCGCCCCGCTCGACGTCGCTGCCGCGCTCACCCACGACCGGCACACCCTTACGATTGGCATCGTCAATCCCACGACTAAAAACGTGGAACTGCCCCTCCGCCTCACCGCTCGCGCCCCGGCCGGTCCGGCGACCCGTTACGTCATCGCCGCCCGCGATCGGCACGCGGCCAACGCGCCCGGCCAGCCCCGTGAGGTCGACCTCGTCACCACCCCGGATGTCGACGCAAACCACCCGCTGACTGTGCCCGCGCTGGGTGTCGCGCTCTACACGATTCCGCTTCGCTAAGCACGAGACGCCAAATCTAATCCGCCGGCGTTTCAACCCGCGCCGGCGGTTCGGCTCGCGTGCAGAACGACGCAAACGCCGCGCCGGAAAGGTTGTGCCACAAACTGAAAAGCGCGCCCGGTAGGGCCGCCGCCGCCGGCAGGTATTGCGTCGCCAACGCCACCGCCAAACCCGAATTCTGCATGCCGACTTCGACCGCCAACGCACGGCAGTCACCCTTGTCTCGCGTGAAGAGTCGCGCCGCCCCATAGCCCAACGCGAGTCCGAGGCTGTTGTGCAGCACCACGCCCAGCACGATCAGCCCGGGGAACGCGAGGATGCGCCCCTGATTCAGCGCCATCACGATCGCGATCACCCACACGATAGCGACCATCGAAAACACCGGCAGTCCCGCCACGATTCGACCAACCCAACGCCCCACCAACAGCCGCACGGCCAACCCGGCCACGAGCGGCAAAATCACGATCAACGCAATCGATTGCATCATCGCGAACGCCGGCACCTCGATCCGTTGCGACGCCAACAACCAGGTAATCGCCGGCGTCAGCAGGGGCGCACAGATCGTCGATACCAAGGTCATCGAAACCGACAACGCCACGTTACCTTTGGCCAGATAGGTCACGACATTGGAAGCGGTGCCCCCCGGACACGCCCCCAGCAAAACGAACCCGGCCAGCACCTCGCGCGGCATGCCGAACACCCATCCGATCCCCCATCCGAGCGCGGGCATGATCGCATATTGGGCCACGAGCCCCACTCCGACCAGCCGCCACCGCCGCCCCACGGCCCCAAAGTCGCCCCACGTGAGCGTCAGCCCCATGCCAAACATGATCGCGCCCAACAGCCACGGAATCGCCGCCTTGGTCCCGGTAAACCATGATGGCCAAATCAACGCCAAGGCCGAAGCCACCAACGCCATGGGCAAAAAAACACGATTCATCCGCATCGTCGCGAGCCAGGGCAAAGGCCCGGGGCGGCGCGACAATTTTTCGTGCCGTGGCCAAATTTCGCTGCTTCATTTCCCCCGCCATGACCCTGGAGCAGACCATGGCGGCTCTCGCCGCCAAAGGCAGCGAAGCCACGAAACGCCTGCTGGTGAAACATGGCGCCAAAGAGCCGTTTTTCGGGGTGAAGATCGGCGACCTGAAGCCCCTCCAGCGCCAGCTCAAAGGCCGGCAATCACTCGCCCTCAAACTCTACGCCACCGGCAACGGCGATGCCCAATACCTCGCCGGCATGATCGCCGACGGACGCCAAATGACGACCGCCCAACTGCACTCGTGGGCCGAGACGGCTTCGTGGGACATGATCTCCGGGACCACCGTGCCCTGGGTCGCAGCGGAGCACCCCGAAGGCCTTACCCTCGCGCTGCAATGGATCGATTCGCCCCACGAACAGGTCGCTCGCGCGGGCTGGCGCACCCTCGGTGCGATGGCCTCCCTGGTGCCCGATGCCGAGCTGCCGATGGCGCGTCTGGAGGGGCTCCTCGACCGTGCGGCGAAAACCATGCCCACCGCGCCCGACGGTGTGCGGTATACGATGAATCACTACATCATCGTCTGCGGCACCTACGTCGCCCCGTTGGCCGAACGCGCAATCGCGACCGCGCGGGCCGTCGGTCGCGTCGAGATCGACATGGGGGACACGGCCTGCCAAGTGCCCGACGCCGAAAGCACCATCATCAAATCCCGTCGCGGCGGCCCGATCGCCCCCAAGCGCAAGACGGTGCGCTGCTGACCGCCCGCGCCGCGCCTCAATCGCGCTGCGCAAAACCGCCGGTCCGAGGATGAAATCAAATTCGTGGCCGGGCTCAGAAACCCGCCTGATCCAACTCAGGGCCGATCTTCGCCAGGAAGTCCGTGAACGCGCGCTCGTAGGCGAGTTGCCAATTCGCATCGCTGGCGATCTGGCCGCGGTTTTCACCATAGCCCTTGATGACGACCGTCGCAGATTTATCGGCTTTGCGCAGGGTCAGCGTGCAGTAAACCCGCGCCTCAAAACCCACGCTCATAAACCCGGGCGAGAACCACGCCCAAAACTCATCCACCGCCACCTCGGCCGATGTCGCGGCGTCGGTTGCGGTGCTGATACGATAACCGTGCTGCCGCAGCCCCTGCTCCACCACCGCCCGCGCCCGCTCGGACACCGAATCGCCGGAGGGCAGCGCGATGTCGCCCATCGCCTTCCCGTAACCGTTGCGCTGGCGGCCGATCATCGTGTCTTTGACGGCGGCCGACATCTCCCCGACATCTCCATCGATCGACGGCGTGGACGGATCGGAGGGTTTGTTTTCAAACACGCGCTGGTCGACGACCGACGCGATGCGAAGATCACCTTTGGTGACTTCCGCGGCGACCGCCGCAGGCGGAACCGAGAGCGCGACCGTGCGTCGACCGACGACACAGCCGGTCTGGAGCAGCAACGCCGCGATTGAAAACAATGAGAGCGTGAGGAGACGTTTCATGAGATTAAACAAAGTGCGGGAGGAGAAAAGGGAGGCGAAAAATGTCCGTGCTAACTAGTCGCGAGATGAGGCCGACGTAGTGGCCGACGCGGCCGATACGGATGACGCAGCGTCTGCGGTATCGACCATCGGCGCGCCTGATGCGGCCGACAATGTGGCCTCAATCGCTTTGGGCTCCAGATTCCACATCGACCCCGTAACCGGATCGACGGCGACCATGCCAATCACCCCGCCGAAGAGGATGTTGCCGAGATACCAGCCGGACATCTTCGGGTAGACGGTGAAGTCGACCGACTCGTAACCGGCCAGGTCAAATGTCACCGTGTAAGGCTGGCCCTTAAAATACCCGCGCTTGGGATCCAGCGACGCCACCATGGGCGTCGTGCCGGTCTTCACGGGAGCGCCCGTATCAGCACGTGAGATCGTGACATTCGCACCCGCCGGAAACGAACTGAGCGCCACGTCGCGGTTCCCGCCATGGACGATAGAGGCGCATCCGCCGAGGCCGAGTGCGCCTGTGGTGATTGCGGCGGCGATCAAAGCGTGCGCCGAAGAAGATAAGGTTTTCATGGAGACGAGGGTGTTGCCGAGACTGTTGCCGCTCGCCCAAACCCCACCGACGCCAATCCCATCCAGGGATACGGATTCACCAAGAGAGTTGGCCTGAGAGTAGAGCACAGCAGACAAAGGAAGTTTGTCGCTCCTCACCGAGGCCAGTCAGCGAATCGCGCGCCCCGAAAGCAGAAGAATCTTCGCCCCGCTGGCGAGCGCAGAATGATCAAAACGAGCCATTGCGGACGACGGCCCTTAAGTGATCTACCGCCCAACTAGTCCGCCCCCTCCGAGATGCGCATCAAACCACGCCAAGATCTCCGGGCCCAAGAGATCCAGACGCAGCGGCAAGGTCGGGTGGGTCTCATGGGGCACGATCCCGAGCCGACTTCCGCGCGAGGCGGTCGCGATGATTTCCCTGCTATGTTCCGGAGTGATCCAAGTGTCCTGCTCGCCGTGAAAAAGCAAAACCGGGATCCCCGCCCGCTGCACCGAGGCCGCCACTTCCACGCTCGCCCACGTGAAATGGGCCAAGCGTTCGGATCGCTTCATCCCTCGGGCGAAATCCGCCGGCGACACGCGCTTCGCCATGGTCGGGTAAAGCGCGGTTGCGAATTCCCTGATCGCTTTTCCGGCGTCATTAAAAGGTTCCAGCGCCACTACCGTGCCCACTCTCGGGTCGGCCCCCGCCCACTGCAACGCGATGCTGCCGCCATACGAAACACCCAACACCCCCACCTGCTCCGGAGCCCAACCGCGTCGCTGCAACGTATCCAACACCTTACTCAGGTCCGCCACCTCCACCGCCCCGAACGTGATCCAGTCGCCGGTCGATTGACCATGCCCGCGCAGATCGACCAGCACGGTGCGATAACCTTCTTCCGCCAGAAAAAGTCCCCAAGAAAGCACCGTCTCCTTCGGACTGTAAAGTCCGTGCAACAGGATCACCGTGCCCTTCGCCAGGTCGGGCTCTGCCGTCGTCGTGCGGCGATCAAAGTCGTGGTTGAAATTAAAACGCCGCTTCAATCGCCGCTGCTCTCCTTCCCCTGAAAAGGTATCCGTAAAACCATACGTGAGGCCGTAATCGAACGTCTCCAGCACCGCGACGTCGATGACGGCCTGCGGCGGCCCCACCGGAACCGCCAGATGGTGCGAAGCCAGCTTGGCCATTAACTCCTCCCGCTGCTCGGTATTCCACGGCGCATACTGCCGCCCCGCCTGATTCGGCGCCTGCACGATCATCCTACCCACCGCTTGGCTTACGCAGCCGCTCGACACCAACACTGCCACCATACCCAGACCGACCAAGCTCACGGCTCTGCAGGTGACTTTCATCAAGGTGCGAATAGGGCATCGAAACGATCACCAAAAAACAATTCCAATTCCGATCCCCTTCACCGCCGACGGCCCCTCAACCACGTGTCCACCAATGACGGTAGGCGTGTCGCCATGTGTCACCGCTCACAAATGAGATCGAGCCAGAGCGCTGTTTTTCAACGGCTTCCATCTGGGGCGGCGCCCCGCCTCACGCCCCTGACGTGCTCCTCCCTTCCCTTTCACGGCGCGGTCAGTTTATGCCCGCCTGCTCGCCGCGCGCGAGATCCCCTCTCGATCTGATCGGCCTCGGACACATTTATTGATCAGCGATGGACTAACGCGCTCAGCGCTGCTGTAGTAAACTCACCTCAACGGTCGCCGATCAGTCGCTTTCTGATCCGAGACCATTCCTTTCCCCATCGGAGCGCCCGACCTCCGTTTTAGCATCCCCCCTAGCATTTTATGAAAAAGCCCTTCTTCGTTCTACTCAGCGCGATCAGCGCATGGGCCACGTCCGGATATGCCGCCGTCTTGGTGGGCAACGTGGAGGTCAACCCGGCCACATCGGTCACGTTTTCCTCGGGCGATACCGTTGACTGGGCGATTTGGGATACCACCGACAGCACGGCCGTCGGCAGTATCTCTTCGACGAATACACAATCCGGCGGGGCCGGACTGATCAGCGCGATCACGCCTTTTTCCACCGTCTCAGCGAGCCCCAACACCATTCGCGGCGTGGGCGGGACGACCCAAGAATTCAGCTACAGCAATGGCACCAGTCCAACCGCCCAAAGTAATGCGAGTTTGGGATTCGTTGCCAACAGCACCCTTGCGACCGCCGGCCGCGGGGTGCAGCTGTCGATCATCGGAGATCCTGGCCAGCTGTATCAGGTAAACGTCTGGACAGTCGGTTTTGCCGGACAAGGGGAAATGCGGGCGAGCCTGCACAACGCCTCCACCGTGGTCCTGAGCAGTGAGGCTTTCGGGTCGAACGGAGTGAACAAAGCATCCAACCTATTTTCGTTTGAATTTATGCCGGACAGCATCTCGGACCTGCTGACCCTCAGCTTCCATCTCCAGGCCAGCGGCATCGGCGCAAACGGTCACGTCGGGATCCAAGCCGTCACGATTTCTGCCGTGCCCGAACCAGCGTCTTGCGTCCTGCTGCTGGGCCTGGGCGG
Organism: uncultured Opitutaceae bacterium; assembly: GCA_963974355.1. Classification (GTDB taxonomy): domain Bacteria; phylum Verrucomicrobiota; class Verrucomicrobiia; order Opitutales; family Opitutaceae; genus Actomonas. The sequence continues at coordinate 43,175 of CAXBDS010000014.1, read as the reverse complement.
GCTGACGTTGGCCTTCACCAACCGACGCCCACGCGTCTGATCCGTCTCGTTTCGCCAGAGAACGGCGACGCGACGCTCCCTTCCCGAGCGTAGAGCTCGTTGGCCCTACCGACGACGGCGACGCACTGAGGCCGCACCCAAGACCACGACCCCACCGAGAAACGCAAAAGCGGAGGGCTCGGGAACTGCCGAAACCGACGCCGTGATGCTATAGTTGTCGTAATCGATGATAGAGGTGCCGCCCCCCTGTCCTATCCGGTTGCGGTAGCCGAAATTGGTGCCCGTGAGAGGCGTCAGATCGGTGGCGGTCGCCGAGGTGCCAATCTGGCTGGTGCCCGCCGCGTCCCAGAGCCCAAAGGACATGTTCAAGGTCTCGCCTTCGTAGGTCCCGATCAATCGAAGGGTGTAGGTCGTCCCCACGGAAACCGCCAAATTCGAGGTGCCGATATCGCCATCGGCCGAAGCATTGACTGCGCTGAAATCGGAGTCATCACCAAGAGACAGAATACGAAGCAGGCCGACATTGGCGGTGTTGCTGGTGCTGTTTCCGTATTGAAAATCCGCGAGGTAAAACGAGTTCGACGTCGTGCTGAACGTCGGTGACGACGCAAAAAAACCAAAGCCGAGTGTCGCGCCGTTGACGTTGAAATTACCTGCCTGGGTCACGGTAAACTGGGACTCCATCGTGAAGGAGTTACCAACCACACCGCCAACCGAAAGGGCGGCGGTGGAAGCCGTGGAATTACTTTTCGAATACGTGTTGCGGTAGGCGCCGCCATTGAGCGCCCACTCGGCATCGGTGGTCTCAGTGGTGAATGCCAGGTTGCCCCCCGTGCCGCTGAAATCGTTCATGTAGAGCACGGTGGCCGCGGAGAGGGGGAGGGAGCCGACTAAGAAAGAGGCGACGACAAAGGGAAAACGAAGGGTCATAGCGGGGATGGGGTTAAGGCGAGCGGGCTAGACGCTATCACAGTTCCGCAGGGCCGTGTTAATACAGGCCTGACAAAGATTGTGTCTATTTCTGACGAAGCGCGGTCCGGACACCGTAAAAGACCGCAGCCGCCCCCCTTCCGTAACCGCAATGTCGCGGCGATAGGTCGGGAATCGTTGCGCCGCTCATCCGCCATGTATCGCTTCGCCCGCGGCCGACACGAGGGACGGACGCACCAAAAAGGCGGGGGCATTACGCCCCCGCCTCGCCCTAAACGCCAGCGAACGAATGGCTCCGACTCAGAAGGTCACCGAGTTCGAGAAGAGCCAGTTCCGCGCCGGCGCGAGCGCGAAGGACCCCTCGGAGTATTGCTCGTCGGTCACGTTATAGAGACCGAACGTCGAGGTAAGGTCGTAACCAAAGACCTTCCAGGGGTAGCCGAGCGTCACGTCGAACACGACGTAGTCGCCCGCCTGATACCCGCCGTTGAGCGGATTCCAATCCACGGAGCGGCTCACCACGGTCTCCGACGAATACCGTGCGCCCGCCCCCACCGAAAGGCCATGCACGACCGTGTCGTTGAACGTGTATTTGCCGAAGGCGTTGAAGCGGTATTCGGGCACGTTCTCGATGCGCGCATTGTAGAAGATATCAGACGCGACTTTCGCCGCCGTGCCGAGCGCGTTGTATTCCGCCGTGCCGGGCGCGGGGCGGGTCTTGTTGTAAACCGTTTTGGCGGTCCACAACCAGGAGCCGTTGATCACCGCCTGGAAGTTCGGGATCGGGGTCCAGATCACCTCGGCCTCCGTGCCTTCGATGCGGTTCTTCAAGCCCGTGGTGCGCCAGCGGAATACGCGGCTGTTGTAACCGATGGTGCCGGGCGCGAAGAGCGTCGTGTTGTAGTTGAGCGGTTCCTCCAGGTTGGACTGGCGGGCGGCGTCATCAAGACGCTGGTTGGTGCGCTCGCCCCGGAAGAACGAAACCGTGCCGACGATCTTGTTGTCCTGCGTCGAGAGCTTCGCGCCGAACTCGTAGTTCATGCCCGTCTCGTCCTCGCTATCTTCATAGGCTCCTCGTGCCGTCTGGATCGCCACGAGTTGATCGACCGAGGTGATCGTTTCACCGAGGTATTGGAAGGAGCCGCCGTTCTGATCGAGCGCGCTCTGCACGACCGGGCGTTCGTTGCCGGTGAAGACACCGCCGACGTTGCCGAGGTTGAATTGGAACGTTTTCGAGACCGAAACGTAGGCCGTGAGCGAAGGCGTGATCGCGAAGGACGCGCCCCCCATCCACGCATCGCCGTGACGACGATAGACGTTGGTGCGGGCATAGTTGGCGCTGTAACCCCACTCGTCCTCGGGATATCGGACGGGGTCAAGATAGGCGTCGGAAGGCACGACATACCACGGGTAGTTGGATGCCAGATACTGCCCCTTTTCCTCGCGCCATTGACGGCGGAAACCGGCGATGACGTTGAGCCGGTCCTCGAACATGGCGGCCTGATAATTCAGATAGCCGGCCTCGATGACGGGTTTGTAGCCGTCGAGCCATACGCGATCGAGCGGGTAGAGCGTATCTACGGTCGGGTAAACTTCCGCGCCGGGATCGAAGTCGCTGTAGACCGCTTTCACCAATTTGATGTTACCGAAACGATCGCGCACGACTTGGTTGACGGTCGGGATACCGGTGTCGTGGCCGCGGCCTTCGCCCACGAGATTGTCGGCCACTTGCGTGCCCCCGGTCGTGCCGTAGCCCGGATTGGCGATCGGGTTGGTCGCGCCCGGCACGTGGCCGAAGTAGGGCGAGAACTTGTTGTCGGTCGCGAGGTAGTTCTGCGTCCAGTTGGAGCGGTTGTAACCGGTGAGGAGCTTGTGGCTGATGCCGCCGGTCTCGAGTTTGAAGATCAGGTCGAGCTGGTGGGTGTTGGACTTGCGATAGTAGCCGGAGGTGCCGGCCGTGGACGCGGGGACATTCCAATGCACGCCGTCGGCGTAAGGGGTCATCACGCCCTCGATGGAATTGAAGCGGCTGTTGTCCATCTGGAACACGTAGCGGCCTTCCAACCAGTTCACCGGGGCGAAATCGACCGTGGTGGTAAAGCCGTCGACCGAGTTGGTCGTGCCGGCGCCGCGGGCGGTGTAGTTGAAACCCTCGTCGTGGACGAAGGCGCCGTTCAGATCGGTGTAGTAGGCGCCGCGCTGCACGCTGGTGTAAGCGGGCAAGGTGTAGTCACCGGTCGCGGCGCGCTTTTGGTTGATGTAGTTCGCATAGGTGAGGCTCGGCGTGTTGACCGAGTTGACCACTTTCGCGCTGCCCACCGCCGCCGCCCGCCACCCGTCGAAGTCGCTGTAAATCCAGTCGTAGTCGTTCTGGTTGAAGCTCTCGCGCAAATACTCGCCCTCGATGTTGATCTTGAGCATGCCCGAATCGAAGGGCACCAGCGTGAGACTCGGCGTGATGTTCAGGTTCTTGCGGTATTCGAAACGGCGCTCGCCCTGCGTGTCCTCCCAGCCGCCGGAAACCCGAAAGGCCGCGCGTCGGGAAAACGGCGCATTGACGTCGACCGTGAGCTTTTGGCCGCTGTTGTCGTTGATCCCGTATTTGAAGGTGCTCGGAATGCGCGTGAACGAGGGTTGCTTTGTCACATAGTTGACCACGCCGCCCGGATAGCCCTGACCAAAGAAAACGGCGGCCGGTCCCTTCACGACCTCCACGCGCTCCACATTGTCCATGTTGTAGGAGATGTAGCGGAAGATGCCGTTGCGCATGAGCGTATTCACCGGGAAACCACGCATGGTGAAGCTGCCCTGCGGCGTGGACTCGTTGCCGGGCCGGCGCATCGCGTAGCGCGTGTCGCCCGAGGCCGAGGAGGTGTAGCGCAACAGATCCATCAGCGAACGGCTATTCGTATCGTCGATGAACTCGCGCGAGATGACCGAGATGTTCATCGGCACCTTTTGGATCTCCATGCCGATGCGCGTGGCGGTGGCGGCGTTGGTTTTCAGGTAACCGTAGTCGCGATCACTGCTCACCTCGAAAGCCGACAGGGTGACGACATCGGGCTCAGCGGAGGCCGCGGCCAACGACGACGTCACCGGAGCGCGGGACTCGGGCGCCGCCGAACGGGCCCCCGGGTCGGCTGGCGTCGCGGCGGTTGCATTCGACGGCGGCGTCGACCGGGCGGGCTGGCCGGCGCTTTCACGCAGTTCCGCGTTCTCGCGGCGGAGCGCGGCGATTTCTTCGAGTAGTTTTTGCACGTCCGGTTCGGCGGCGGACCAACCGGGGGCGGCGGTCAGTGCGAGCAGGGCCGCCAACACGGCGGTCAATGATCGCCGAGCTCGTGGGCGAGGAGAGGTGGGTAGCAGGTTCATTTGGGATTTGAGGTTAGTCATTGGGACGACCGGCGATGGGCCGCCGGGTCACGGAAGAGAGGTGAAAGGGAAATCGTTTTGGCCGGGTCGGAAGCGGGATGAGCGGGGCGTGACCGGGGACGCCTCCCCCTCGCGAGGAGACCGCCTTCTCGACGGCGGTGCAGGACGTTCCCAAGCGGGAGGTGGGACGCATGCGGGGCACATGAAACAGAGGGAGCAATGCTCGACAAAACGGGCGGTAACGGGGTGGGTTCCGACACAATGAACTTGTTTGGCCGTGTCGCGTGCGGAGAATTGGAAGCGTTGCAACCCTCGCCCGAAATCACCCTCCGACACTTGGCCGAACACTGCGGTCTTTCGTCTGCAACCGTGTCCCGGGCCCTATCCGGTCACCCCAATGTAAGCGCCCGCGTGAAGCTCCTCGTGCAGGACGCGGCGCAAGCGCTGGGCTACAAACGCAACCCCTTGGTGGGATCGCTCATGGCACAAGTCCGCGGAGGTCGCACCCGGCATTTCGCCGGCAACCTGGCCATCGTGCACGTCGCGTCGCCCCAACAACCGGAACCGCGTCCCGTGCAGCGCCGGATGATCGAGGCCGCGGAGATGCGCGCGCACGAGCTTGGGTTTTCGCTCACTGTCTTCAGCCTGCGTTCGTCCGCCCGGTCCGCTTCCGCCCTCGGCCGGGTGTTGGAGGCCCAAGGCGTGCACGGGGTGATCTTTCTCCAACCGCACTCCAACAACGCCACCGCCACCTTCCCGTGGGAGAAGTTCACCTCCCTGCAGATCGACTACGATTCGCCGGCCCCCGTTCAGCACACCGTATCGCTGGATCATCATGTGACGTTGATCAGTGCGCTCCATCGGCTGCGACTCCGCGGCTATCACCGTGCGGGATTGTTCATCGAACGGCACAAAGATGAGCGTCTCGTCCACAAGTGGTCGGCCGCATTCCGCTCGTTTCAGGAAAACCAAGGCGGCATCGGCTTCGTCCCCATTCTCAGTGCCGACGCGCTCTCAAAAGAGAACTTCCTCGCGTGGCATGACGCCCATCATCCCGACCTCTTGATCGGGCACGTCGACCGGGCCTTAAGCTGGTTAAAGCCCGCCGGCATTCGGGTCCCGCACGACGTGGGTTTTTTTAACCTCAACTGGCATGAAAGCACCCAACCGTGCGCCGGACTCGATTTGCGCGCCGAGCTGCACGGAATCGTCGCGGTGGAAACCCTGGCCGCCCAGGTCCAGCGCAATGAAATGGGGATCCCGGCCGATCCCCGCACGGTCACGTTCAATGGCCGCTGGGTCGACGGGCCCACCTTGCGACCGGACGAAGATGCCGCGCCGTCTCCGTAAACTCGTTACACGACAACCCGCGCGCCCGCTTGGTCATCGGCAGCTCGGCACAACGCGAGCCGGCCTGCTCACACCACGCGATCCGCCATCGCGTCGATGTCGCCGCGTTCGAGCGCGGCGAGATTGGCGAGAAAATGTTCGACGATGGCGAGGTCCTGGTCGCGCCGACCGCCGGCCGTGTGCGGCGTGATGAAACAGTTGCGCGTGCGCCAGAGCGGGTGCTCGGGCGGGAGCGGTTCCGGATCCGTCACATCGAGGTAGACGGAGTCGAGCTGACCGCTTTCCAAGGCCTGTTGCAGCGCCTTCTGGTCCACCGTGGTGCCGCGGCCGATGTTGTAGAACTTGGCCCCCTTTTTGAAATGGGAGAGACGCCGCGCGTTGACGTAGTTCTGAGTCGCTTCGTTGTCGGGCAAGATGTTCACCACATGATCGATCTCGGGCAGCACCGACGACAGACGCTCCTCCGCGATGACGTGCACGCCCGGCTCGCTGCGGGCCGAACGGCGCAACGCGTAGATCTTCATGCGAAACGGGGTCAGCAGTTCGACGAGACGCTTGGCGATGGCACCGTAACTCAGGATGAGCACACTCTGTCCCGTCAGCATAACCGAGTCGTAACGACGTTGCGCATATTCCCAGCGGGGGCCTTCGAGTTGATCGCGCAAGGACTGCGGGAGTTGGCGGCCGAGCGCCAGCATCATGGCAAGAGCGTGCTGTGCACAGGGATCGGCGAAGACGCCGGACATGTTGCTGAAATACGAACCGCGCTCGCGCATCGCCTCCTTAAACTCCGGCGTGTCGTAACGCGTATAACCGGCGGACGTGACTTCCACCCACTTGAGATTCGGCAGGTCGAGGCACTGGGCGACGTCCGGTTGCCCCAGCGCGATATCCGCCGTCGCCAAGTCCGGATCCATCCCGCCCGCCACCAACACCGAGGCCGAAGCACTCTTCGAGACGACGAGACGGTGGGCGCGCGTGCCCTCAATCAGGCGAGCCTGCGCTTCGTCGTTAAACTTCGTATTACACCAGATCGTGAGCGACATCCGGCCAACCTGAATGAGCTTTCGGTGACTTGGCAAACCTCGGCCCCACTCCCCTCCCCGAGGAAGCTCAGCAGCATTCAACGACGCACGGACACGAATAGCTTCCCTACCGTTTCGCTGCAGACACTGAACCCATTGGATTTTGAGGGGGCGGCAGCGGAGTCCTTGACGCCCCTGTCAGGCCATTCACGTCGTTTCATAGACGGCGTTAAAAGCGGCTCAATCGGACGCCTCACTCCTCCTCGCTGAATGCGCAGAGCGAGTGCACGGCCAACCCGGCGTCGCGCAGTTTTTGCGAGCCGCCCAGCTCCGGCAGGTCGATGACTCCGGCCACGCCGACAACCTTCGCGTGCAACGCCTGAAACAAGCGCGTTGCCGCCAACAGCGTGCCGCCCGTCGCGATGAGGTCATCGATGATCAACACCCGAGCGCCCGCCCGGCAGGCATCGGCGTGGATCTCGATCGAGGCCGAGCCGTATTCCAACGCGTAGTCCTCGGAAATGGTGTGGTAGGGTAACTTCCCTTTTTTCCGCACCAGCGCGAAGGGCTTGTGCATCTGATAGGCGAGCGCGCCGCCGATAATGAACCCGCGGGCATCAACCGCCGCGATCACGTCGATATCGTGGCGCGTGCAGTCCAGCGCAAAGGATTCGACCATGACTCGAAACGCATCGGGATCGCTGAACAAGGTCGTCACATCGCGGAAGTTGACCCCCGATTTCGGCCAATCGCGCACCGTGCGCACGCGGGACTTCAGGTAGGTGGAGAGAGCTTGGGCATCCATGAGCGTAAAGTGGCCATGGAGCCGCCCGCCAGCGACGACCCCCGGCCGGCGCAAGCCACAAGCGCCGGTCCCGTTTTTCCTGCAACTTCCGCCCCCCGCTGCGGGTGATGAACGTCAGCCGCCTCGCGCGGCGCACTCTCGCCGATCCATCCGCCTCACGATCTTCGCTCCTCTCCGCCGCCATGCTCTCCGACGTCCGCTTCGCTCTGCGCCTCCTCTTCACCCGCCGCTGGTTTTCCGCCGCGATCATCGTCACGCTCGCCCTCGGCATCGGTATCAACACGACCGTTTTCACTCTCGTTAACGCCGTCCTGTTCAAACCCGTCCCGCTCCCCGGCGGCGAGCGCCTCGTCACCATCGCCACGCGCCTGCCGGACAAACCCGACCAATTCCCCCGTGTCACCTGGCTGGACTTCGTGGAACTCCAGCAGCAGTCGCAATCGTTTGCCGACATCGCCGCGTTGCGCCGGTCCGACACAGTCATCAGCGAAACCGGCGTGCCTCCGGCCCGCATCCACCTCGCGCGCATCACGCCCAATCTGTTTCCCATGCTGCAAACCCCGCCCCTCGCCGGTCGGGGATTCAGCCCGGCCGACGGCCAACCCGGCGCGGCCCCGGTCGCCCTCCTCGGCCACGATCTCTGGCAAAACCGCTACGACGGCGATCTCGCCGTGATCGGCCGGACCGTGCAGATCGAGGGTCGACCGGCCACGATCATCGGCATCATGCCGGCCGGTCTCCGTTTCCCCAACGACGAGGATCTCTGGACCGCCCTCGGGCCCGACGGCGCCTGGGCGGAGGATCGCACGGAAAACGTGCTGGAACTTTTCGCGCTGCGAAAGCCGGGCGTGTCACTGGAGGAAGCGCAGGCCGACCTCAACGTGATCGCCCGCCGGCTCGCGACCAGCTTTCCCGCAACGAACGCCGACCGCGGCTTCGTCGTGCGCACGTTTCACGACACCTACAACGACGGCACGATCCGCGTCGTGTTTCTCATGATGCTCGTCGCCGTCGGCTTCGTGCTGTTCATCGCCTGCGCCAACGTCGCCAACATGATGCTCAGCCGCGCCCTCGAGCGCACCCGCGAGTTCGCCCTCCGGGTCGCGGTCGGCGCCTCCCGGGCCCAGCTCATTCGCCAGTTGCTCGTGGAATGCGTGCTGCTCAGTTGTCTCGGCGGCGGACTCGGCCTGGCGTTGTCGTTGCTCGGCACCCACGCCTTCGACCTCGCCACGCGCGATGTTGGCAAACCGTATTGGGTCCAGTTCGACATGAACTGGGTGGCCTTTGCCTATTTCGGCACGCTGTCCGTGCTGTCCGGCATCGTGTTCGGCCTCGTGCCCGCCCTGCGCGCCTCGCGCGTCGACCTGAATCACGCGATCAAGGCCAGCGCCGGCACCGGCGGCGCACGCGGCGGTCGCCTCGCCGGACTGTTGGTCACCACCCAATTCGCGCTCACCGTCGTGCTGCTCGCCGGCGCGGGCCTGATGATGCGCAGTTTTTTTCGCGCCCAGGAAACCAACGACTTCGCCCGATCCGCCACCCTGCTGACCGCGCGGGTCGAATTGCCCGGCGACGAAGGCGAACGCTACGCCGATCCGGCCGCCCGTCGCCAGTTCTTCGATACCCTCCTGCCGCGCCTGGCCGCCCTGCCGGGCGTCGTCGAAGCCGCCGTGGTTTCCGATTTTCCCGGCATGGACACGTCAACGCGTGACATCGAGATCGAGGGCCGTCCCGTGCCCGAGTCGACGTCACCCGCGCGCGCGTCATTGATCGTCGAAAGCGCAAATTACGTCTCCCTGATCAATCTGCCCGTGATCCTCGGCCGCGGCCTCACCGAGACCGACGGCCCGCCCGGCCACGAAAATGTCGTCGTCTCCCGCGCCTTCGCCGCTCGCCACTGGCCGGCCGATTCCGCCCTCGGCCAACGCTTTCGCCTGCGGCCCCGCAACGAGCAACCGGGTCCGTGGCTGACGATCGTCGGCATCAGCGCCGACCTCCTCCCGAGCGTCAATCAACGCGACACGCCTCCCGAGATTCATCTGCCGCGGCCGCTGCTCGACTGGTCCTGGATGGGGCTGCTCCTACGCACTACCGGCGACCCGAGCGCGCTCGCCCTGCCCGTCCGCGCCGCCGTGCAGGCATTGGACCCGGATCTGCCGGTTTTCCAAACCCTGCCGCTGACCGAGGTCGTCCGCAAACGCACGTGGTTCCTCCGCGTGTTCGGCACCTTGTTCTCGGTTTTTGCCCTGACCGGCCTTGTGATGGCCTCCGTCGGCATCTACGCGGTCATGGCGCAACACACCGGCCGCCGCACCCGCGAAATCGGCATCCGCATGGCCCTCGGATCCACCGCCCGGGGCATCCTCCAACTGGTGCTTCGCCGCGGGCTGATCCAGCTCGCCGTCGGCCTTTCACTCGGCTTGGCGGGCGCCGGCGGCGCCGCCCGCTTGCTGGATTCCATCGGATTCATCGTCGGCCCAACCCCCTACGATCCGGACGTCTTCATCGCGATCACGCTGCTCCTCGCCGGCATCGGTGTGCTGGCCTGCTGGCTGCCGGCGCGTCGGGCGGCAAGACTCGATCCCACGGTGGCCTTGCGTGCCGACTGAGCGGAAAACCGGGCTTGCCCGGGCCGACGGCGTAACCCTTGCTGACGGGTTCTCTATCGCCGAAGGCGTTTCGCCTCAGCGTCTCCGGCCTCCTTTCAGCCCGGCGCCTCCTCTCCCGGAAGCGTCATTCGATCCACCGACATGTTCTCCTTCTTTCGCAAAAAGCGCGGCAATTTCAAAGACGACGCCCTCTCCGGCCTCACCGTCGCCCTCGCCCTCGTGCCCGAGGCCATCGCGTTCGCGTTCGTCGCCGACGTGCCTCCCTTGGTCGGCCTCTACGCCGCCTTCTTCATCGGTCTGATCACCGCTGCCTTCGGCGGTCGTCCGGGCATGATCTCCGGCGCCACCGGTGCGCTGGCCGTCGTCATGGTCGCGCTCGTCCAGGAGGGCAACGCGCGCGGCGGCGACGGCGCCGGCCTCGAATACCTGTTCGCCACCGTCGTGCTCATGGGCCTCATCCAGATCACCGTGGGCGCGCTGAAGCTCGGTCGTTTCATCCGCCTCGTGCCGCATCCCGTCATGATGGGGTTCGTCAACGGTCTCGCGATCGTCATCTTCCTCGCGCAGCTCAACATGTTCAAGGAGCGCAATGGCAGCCAGGTCGGCGACTGGCTCAGCGGCAACCCGCTCTGGATCATGCTCGGCCTCGTCGCCCTCACCATGGCGATCATCCACTTCCTGCCGAAGTTCACCAAGGTCATCCCCTCGTCGCTTGCCGCCATTCTCGTCGTGTCCGGCATCGCGTTTCTCGGCATCAACACGACGGTCGTCGGCGACCTCGCGTCGGTCCAGGGCAGCTTGCCGCAGTTCCATTTGCCGCACGTGCCGTTGAACCTGGAGACGCTGATGTTCATCGCGCCCTACGCGGTCATCTGCGCCGCCGTCGGCCTGATCGAGTCGCTCATGACGCTGCAGCTCATCGACGAGATCACCGAGACCCGCGGCCGCGGCAACCGCGAGTGCGTCGCCCAAGGCGCCGCCAACATTGTCACCGGCTTCTTCCAAGGCATGGGCGGCTGCGCCATGATCGGCCAGAGCCTCATTAACATCCGCTCCGGCGGACGCGGCCGCACGTCCGGCATCGTCGCCGCGCTCGGCCTGCTCACCTTCATCCTCGTCGGTGCGCCTTTCATCGACCGCATTCCGATCGCCGCCCTCACCGGCGTCATGTTCATGGTCGTTATCGGCACCTTTGAATGGGCGACGTTCAACACCTTCGGCAAAGTGCCGAAAACCGACATCTTTGTGATCGCCATCGTCACCGGCGTGACCGTCGTGGCCGACCTTGCCATCGCGGTGCTCATCGGCGTGCTGGTCTCGGCCCTGGTCTTCGCCTGGAAGAGCGCCAAACACGTGCGCGTCTTCAAGTCCGGCGATAAAACCGACGAGCGCACCTACGGCCTCGAAGGCTTGATCTACTTCGGCTCGGTGCGGGATTTCGCGGACCAGTTCAACCCGGCCCAGGACCCCGACAACGTCGTGATCGATTTCCGCGACGCGCGCGTCTGCGACTTGTCCGGCCTCGAAGCCATCAACGGCCTCGCCGAACGTTACCGCAAACTCGGCAAGACGCTGCACCTGCGCCACCTTTCGCCCGACTGCCGCGACATGCTCAAAACCGCCGGCGCCCTCGTCGACGTCGAGGTCATGGCCGACGATCCGCACTACTCGGTCGCCCGGGTCTGAGACCGCCAATTTTCACGGCGTTTCAACTCGTCGCGCCCCCGCGCGCAGGCGAATAAAGAGCCATGCCCCGCTCGCGTCCCTCTCGCGCCGCTGCTTCCGCCCTTCCGTCATCGCGCGACGGGGATGCCGCGACGCGACTCCTTGGCGCAGACCTGCCCGGCATCGTCAGCGCCCTCGACGCCTCCCGTATCTTCGGCGCATGGAAAAAACACCAGCCCGCCGACCATCGGCCGACGACCACGTTCGCCTCGGCGTTTTACCCCGCCGATCACGCTCATACGCACGCCGAGGTCTGCCTGCTCATCGCGGGACGGTGCCAATTCAGCCTCGCCGGCCGCGCCTGCACGTTGCGGGCGGGCGACCTCGTTTTTCTCCCGCCCGGCGTGCCGCACGCGGAATCGTTTGTGCGCCCGAGCGCCGCTTACCGCCTGGCGTGGTTCATCCTCCATCCCAGCGAACCGTGCCTGCAGATCACGCGCTACGACGACGGCGCCCGTTTCGCCGTGGACCATCGCTTCTCCCTGGCCGACCTGCCCGCCGAAGCGCGTGAACGTTGCGGCCGACTCACCGCCCGGGCCGCGGCCGCGACGCCGCCCGAAACCGCCGCATTGCAGGAAACCCTCTACTCGATCGTCCTCGCCTTGTTTCGCCGCGTGCTCGCCGGCGGCGGTCCGGCCATCGATGCGCGTGCCCGCGTGGTCGAGCGCACGCTCGCCCGCATCCGCGAATCCCGCGGGGCGCCGCCGGCCGTCGCCGACCTCAGCCGCGCCGCCCACTTGTCACCCAACTACCTGACCGCGCTCTTCAAGGCACAAACCGGTCAGGACCTGCGCACCTTCCTCGCGCACGAACGTATCCAACGCGCCGAGACACTCCTCACGACGACCGATCTCCCGATCAAGGCCATCGCCACGGAACTGGGCTACAGCGATCCCTTCACCTTCAGTCGCGCGTTCAAGCGCGGCACCGGACGCCCGCCGTCCCAAGTGCGGTCGTCCGAGGTTGGGCCATGAGTTCGTGGGTCCGGCCATGGCCGGCGCCCGCCGCGGCCTGCTAAGGTGGGAGCATGTCCACCGCCCCCGTCACCACCGCGTCTCCCCTCGCCCTTTGCGGCGGCAACCCCGTCGGTGCCGTTGAGATCCCGCCATTCCCGCGTTTCACCGAGCGCGCCATCGAGCGCGCGACCTCGTTGCTCCGCCAAGGCCGCACCATCGGACTCGGACGCATCTGCCCCGAAGTCGCTGAGGCGGAAGCCGCCGTCTCCGCCTACCATGGCGGGCGTCACGTCCTCGGCTCCAACTCCGGTCACGGCGCCCTCCAGATGGCGCTCGCCGGTCTCGAAATCGGCCCGGGCGACGAAGTCATCACGACGCCTTACACGTGGGGCGCGTCGATCTCCTGCATCCTCCATCAGGGCGCCGTCCCGATTTTTGCCGATGTCATTGAGGAAACCGGCCTGCTCGATCCGGCCGCCGTCGAAGCGGCCATCACGCCGCGCACCAAGGCTATCCTCGTGGTGCACTTGTTCGGCCAACCCGCCAACCTCGCCGCCTTCCGCGCCCTCGCGGATCGACATAACCTGAAGCTCATCGAGGACGGCAGTCAGGCGCATGGTGCGACCATCGATGGCGTCGGCGTGGGCAACGTCGGCGACGCGTCCGGCTTCTCCTGCATGGGCGGCAAACTGCTCGCCACCACGGAGGCCGGCTACGTGGTTACGCCTCGCGAAGATGTTTACTGGAAGGGCGCCATGATCGGCCATCACATGGGCCGCGCCTGCGACACGGGTTTCCCGGAGGACCTGCGCCCCTATGCCGACTCACTCGTCTACACGCACCGCTTGCATCCGATCAACGCCGTGCTGCTCGTCGAGCAACTCAAGAAGCTCGACGACGAGGTCAACCAGCGCCGTCGCCATGCCGAGCGGCTCCGCGAAAAACTGGCCGGTGCGCGCTACTACCGCCTGCCCGATTACGACGCGACGAAGTCCCGCCCCGCCTACCATTTGCTCACCGCGACCTTCGACCACGCCGCCGCCGGCATCTCGCGCGACACGTTCGTCGCCGCGTTGAAAGCCGAAGGTCTGTTTGCCTTCGCCTACGTGCCCTCCCCCATTCCCGATTGGCCGCGTCTGCACTGGCAGGATTACCCAGGCCCGCGCGTCGCCTGGCTCGATGAGCTGAAGCGCAACGGCGTCGACTACCGCAACATGGACCTGCCCGCCTGCCGTCGCCGTATCGCCAGCGCCGTCGAGATGCGTTTCGACTTTGTCGATCCCGACACCACCATGGTCGACCGCATGGCTGAAATCATTCTCAAGGTGGAAGCAAACCTCGACGACCTGCGCGGCTACGAAGCGGAACACGGCCCCGCCGCGCCCGCCCGCCGCTAAGCCGACCGCCCGCCCTCGCCCATGCGCGCCGGTTTCGCCCGCTCCGACATCACGCCTCGTCTCGGGGTGCAGTTGGCCGGCTACGGACCGTTCTACAATCGCCACGCCCGCGGTATCCACACGCCGATCTTCGCGCGGGCGGCCGCCTTGGCCACGGCCGGCAAACGCGCGCTCCTGATCAGCGTGGAGTCCTGCGGATTACCCCGCGAGCTGAGCGAGCGTATTCGCCGGTTGGTGACGGAGCGCACCGGCGTGCCCGACGCGGGCGTCTTCCTCACCGCCACCCACACGCACAGCGCGCCGGCCGTGGGCTCGATGTTCGGCTGGGGCGAAGCCGATCCCTTTTATGTCGAAACGCTGCCCGGCCGCATCGCTGCCGCCGCCGAGACCGCCTGCGCCGCGCTCACGCCCGTCACCTGGTCGGTCGGCACCGCCGACTGCGAAGGATTCGCGCTCAACCGCGAGGTCGACGGCGGCCAGGGCTTTGCCGCCGGCTTCGACTACGCGCGCCAACTCGCGCCGGCTTGGCGGCCGGCCCATCCCGAGCTCACCGACCCGCGCTGCCGCGTGCTCGTGGCCCGCGCCGGAAAGAAGATCGTCGGCCTCATCCATCACTTCGCCTGCCACCCGGTCGTCTGCGGCGAACAGACCCACCTCGTCCACGGCGACTATCCGGGCATCGCGTCGGCCGCGTGGGAAATGAAACACCCCGGCGGCATCGCGCTCTTTCTCCCCGGCGCCTTCGGCGACATCAACCCTGCCATCACGCACTGCGACGAACGTCGCTCATTGCGCGCGCTGCGCATCCTCGGCCACCGCTACGCCGCCGCCATCACCCGCGCTTCCCGCGCCGCCGAGCCGCTCCCCGAAACGGATCTCGCGTGGTTTCGCGCGCCAACGATTTTCCCGCGCCGCCCCCGCACCCGCGCCTACCTCGAACGCGAAATCGCCCAGATCGAGAAGCGTCTTGCCGCGCCCGGCACGACCGATGATCCCCGGGCCCAAGACGTCGCCAGCAACACCTCCCTGCCCGCGCTCGCTGTGCGCCTCGGCGGACTCCGCCAGGTGCTCGCCGGATTCGACGGCGACACCGCACCCAATCCAGCGATCAACCTGCAAGGGCTGCGCATCGGCGATGTGTTACTCCTCGGCAGCGGGCTCGAGCTCTATCACGCCGTCGGCCAAGCCATCACCGCCGGTCTGCCCGGCCGCGAACCGTGGGTCGTCAGCCTCGCCGGCGGCATCGGTTACGCGGCCGATCACAGCGCCGGCGCGTTGGCCGACTACGCGGCGGATTTTGTCCCGCTCATCATCGGCGAAACCCCGTTCCGCCACATCGCCCGCGATCTGCCGAAAGCGTTGCGCCGCCACGCCCGCGCCCTTCAACGCGCCTAACCGCGACTCACCACGGGATCTGCAAAAGCGTCCAACGCGGCACCGGCGGCCCGAACGGCATAACGTCTTTGTAAGGGATCACGCCCGCGCCCGAAAGGCCGGGCACGGTCACGCCGTTGGCCACACTAGGTTTCGCCTGTGCCGCCGTTTCCCGCCGCGCCCGCAGGTCGCGAGCGAGTCGGTTTTCATCCTTGAACTCGGTCACTTCAAACGGATCCATTTTCACCACATCGCCGCGTGCCTCCACTTCGGCCAACGCTCGCTCGCGAATCGTGGGGTCGTAGGCGTGGTCGCGTTGAATCACCTCGCGTAAAATCGAATGCATCGGCGGCGCCTCGGTCGAAGCCGGTTTTTCCGCGGCCCGCCCTGGAGCAAAAGCTCCGGCCAGCAAACTCGCCACGAGTAGAGCCCGCGTTTTCACGTCGGAAAGCCAAACGCTATCACACGCGGCCGTCAGCTCTTTTCAGGCCCGACCACGACGCCCAAATTTTCAGCGGCTTTCAACTCGTCCCTCGCACCGATGAGCGTGTCTGCTCTGGCCATGCGCTTACCCCTTTCCGCCCGCGTTGCCCTGCACGGTGATTCGCCGCGCCTCTTCATCAACGACACGCCTGTCGCTCCCCTCATCTACGCGTTGACCGATTCCCCCGGCGGCCGCTGGTCTTGGGAAGAGGTGCCAACGCGCAACATCACGGTCTTTGCCCAAGCGGGCGTGCGCCTTTTCCAAGCCGACGTCTGGTTTGAACAGATGCTCGGCGCCGATGGCCAACTCGATCTCAGCCTCGCCCGCCGCCAGATCGCCGGCATCACCGCCGTTTGCCCCGACGCCGCCATCATGCTGCGCCTCCATGTCAACGCTCCCGCCGACTGGTGCGTCGCCCACCCCGACGAATGTGTCGGCTACGCGGATACCACGCCCGAGGAGCCCGACTACTACGGCCTCTACCGTCCACTCGCGACCGACAACGGTCGTCCGCGGCGCGCCAGTTTTTCGTCTCGCGTCTGGTTGCGTTGGGCCTGCGATCACCTCGCTGACTTTTGCCAACGCCTCGCGGCCACCCCCGAAGGCGACGCGTTGTTCAGTCTGCAAATCGCCAACGGCGTCTACGGTGAATGGCACCAATTTGGTTTCCTCCACCACGATCCCGACACCGGCGTCGCCGCGACCAACGCCTTCACCGCATGGCTGAAACAGCGTTTCCCGAACGAGCCCGCGCGCCAAACCGCCACCCCGCCCCCGACCGCCGCGCGCGAACACGCCGACTGCGGCCTCGTGCGCGACCCGCGCCGACAGCGGGACGTGATCGACTACTACACCTTCCTGCACGACGAGCTCGCCACGGCGGTCATCACGCTGGCGCAGACCGTGAAAGACCACTGGCCGCGGCCGATCGTCACCGCCGCGTTCTTCGGCTACTTCTACAGCCAATTTGGCCGTCACACCGCCGGCAGCCACCTGTCGCTGGATCGCGTGTTGGCCTCCGACGCGCTCGACGCGTTGTGCTCGCCGCAATCCTACACGTCCCCCGCCCGCCACGCCGGCGGCGCCGGCAACGCGCGCGGCCTGATCGGCCCGATCCGCCGCGCCGGCAAACTCTGGCTCGACGAAATGGATCACGGCACCTCCCTCGGCGACTGCCCGTGGGAACCGGATTTCAAGAGCACCCTGCCGCAGGACATCGCCATGCTGCGCCGCAACGTGCTGCAACCCGTCACGCGCGGCGGAGGCATGTGGTGGTATGACTTCGGCCCGGTGACGGCCGTCAAAGACTTCGCCGGTCGCGGTGTCATGGGCTGGTGGGACCACCCCAAACTCGCCGACGATAATCGGCGTATCCACGAAATCGTGACCGCACGAGCAGCGCAACCGTGGCGGCGCCCGGCCGACCATCACCGATGCCAACGCCCTGCTGGGGCTTCTGCCATCAGCTCACCCGCCGCAACCCCGACGCCGACTTCGGGGTCACCTCGGCCATGGCCGGCGACCCCGTCACGCCGCGCGCCGTCGACGGTTTGCTGGAAGGGCTCTACGCCTCCGGCCTTATCGCCGACGACATTCTTCCGGGGGAACTACCCGCCCTCGATCTCTCGCGCTACCGACTCATCTTCTTCGCGACGATGCCCGTGATGGACGACGCCTTCCGCGCCTTCGTGCGCGAACGGCTCGCCCGCGACGGACGTCATATCGTCGCCCTCGCCCAAGCCGGTTGGAGCGATGATCACACCGCCGGCCCCGAACTCGGCACCGCGTGGCACGGCTTCGCGCAAACGCTGCGGGTGCCACCCGCCGGCGGATGCACCGTCACCCTCGACGGCGTCGCGGAAACGATCCCGTGCGAAACGACGCTGGAGTTGGCCGCGCTCCAGGAAACGAACGACAGCGAGATCATCGGCCGCTGGGTCGACGGCACACCCGCCGCGGCGAGGCGTGTCGAAGCCGAGACGACGTGGTGGAATTTCAACCTCCCGCCCAACTCGCCCGCGCTGCTCCGTGAAATTGGTCGCCGCGCCGGAGCGCATATCGTCAACGCCCACGACGACGTGACTCTGCTGGGCGGCGGTCTGCTCGTCGTGCACACGCTCAACGGCGGCGGACGCACCCTGCACCTGCCCGGCGGTCCCATGATTGAGACGACCCTTCCCGCCCTCAGCACGACCGTCTTCGACGCCGAAACCGGCGCGACGTTGCTCGGCACGTAAACCGGTCAACCCAACGCCACCCGCATCGCCTCCGCCCGCACGTTGATCGAACGCAGCGGCTCTACATGCACGAGCACCGGACGGTCATCGTCAAACACCAGTCCGGCCGGCCATGGCGGCACCGCCCAAGCATTCCCCGCGCGCCACGCCGCCCAGTTGTAGCCCACGCAGGCCGGATGGTTGATCGCCTTCGTGAGCGCCGCACGCCCGCCGCTCACCATCCGCTCCATCCCGCTGAGTTCGGCCGCCTCATGGTTCTGAAACACCGGCAGGTTCCACGCAAAATCGTCCCTCAACCACGGACCGAGGCCTCCGCTATTCCCCTCAATCTCGGCGCCGTTCGCCGCCAGCAACAACCCGTCCGTCGCCGTCATCGCTTCCTGTAAAACCGGCGTCGAGACGATCCCTGTAAACCGCCCCCCCCACACCAAATGCTCCGAATCGTGCTCGCGCAACGCCGCCGCCGTGGTGCCGAAATACCGGCGCGCAAACTCCCGCGTGAACCGCTCGTCATCCGCCCGATAACCGGGCGAGTGCAGCGCGCGGTCTTCCTGCGTCCATTGCCGTAAAACCAACCGTCCAGACAGCTCGGCGCCCCAGGCCGCCGCCATCGCCGCCAGCTCCCCGCCGTAAGGCGCCAGCACAAACTCCCAAGCCGCATGATAGGCGGCCATGGACGGCTCCAGACTCAGGCAAATCTGCAACAGGGACGGCCGATCCGGCGCCCCCCCTTCGGCCGTCGCGGCCGGCAACTGCGCCCAGTTCAGCCCATCATCCGGCACATAGCCGAGCAGGTCCCGATCCGCGCGCCAACGCTCGGCCACCTCCGCCGCGCGGGCCTGGCAGACATCAACCCAACGCCGGTCAAACACATCCGGGACATTCGCCCCGCCGAGCCGCAACGACGGCACTGCGGTCGACCGGAAACCGACCGTCAACACATGCGGTCGGCCCGATTCCAAAAATTCGCCGGCCGCGCCCGGGCCGATCGCGTTGAAGCCCCATCCCGTCAGGCGGCGCCACGCCTCATCGGCAAAACTCGCATTGTCCTCTCCCCCGAAACGCGCCGCCACCATCTGCGCGTAAGGCTCGTCGGCCCGGCCTCGCCCGACCTCGTTGACCCCACGCCACCAGATCGGCGTTTCGTCGGGCGCGATCAACCACCATGCCCCGCTGATCGTGCGGGCGAGCCGGTAGAACCCGGCGGTCCCGCGCCACGATTCCTTGCGAAATTCCAGAGCCCCTGCGGTTAACCCGTTGCCGGTGTGCGCCATGGCCCGACACCTTGCCGAGCCGCCCGCCGCAACGGAAGCATGGAATGATCGCCGTCTCGCCACCTGCCCAAAGCCGGCAGAGGTCGAACCGGGCAACGAGGGGCGGGCCAGCCGGGATCTTACGGCCGCTCGACCTCGAAGCGGTCGCGCGTGAAGCAATATGCATCACCCCCAAGGCGGCCGATCGCGTCCAATTTCCCCGGATCGACCCGGTTGCCGTCCACCACCACGTCATCGGCGACGTGGGCGCAGAGGATGGACGCAAAGACGACGTTGGACGCGCCCGGCCCTTCGCCGAGTTTGGTGATGGAATGCAGGGTGCACTCAAACGCCACGCGTGCCCCGGCCACCCGCGGCGGTTTCACCCGCGTGCTCGGCACCTGGGCGATACCCGCAAAATCGAACTCGCTCTCCTCCGGCGGCAACAAGGCCGCGGTCTGATTCATCGCCGCCGCCAGATCCGCCGACACGATATGGACGACCATTTCCTTCGTCGCCTCGAGGTTGCGCACCGTGTCCTTCGGCACGCCTTCGCGGTTGTTGACCGGCACAAACATCAGCATCGGCGGGTTCGACGAGATGCCGTTGAAAAACGAAAACGGCGCCAGATTCGGCCCCCCTTCCGCCGAAATCGTCGACACCCAGGCAATCGGGCGCGGCGTGATCGTGGTGGTCATCCAGCGATAGACATCGCGGGCCGGTAGCGCGGTAAAATCGACGAGCATGCGCATAGCCAACGCGGCTTCCGCGCCGGCGCAACCGTCTCCCCGGCCGAAAAAATATCTCTCCCGATCCTACTTGCTCCGGGCCGTGGAAGCCTCAGCTTGCCCGGTCCTGCCATGAACTCGCTCATCGTCTTCGCCCTCATCGCTGCTGCGTTGGTGCTCCTCGTGGGCACTGACACGTCGTCGGAGCCGTGACGAGGCGAACCCCACCCGCGTTTTCTTCCCCGGTCCACCGGCGGTCCCACACCGTCCTAGCGTCCTCCTGCCGGAGCGCATTCCGGCCCGACATCATCCGCATACTTGGCCACGCCGTTCGCGCTGCACTAGTTCCATTAGCGGTATGGTTCCACCAAAGAAACCTAATACCTAATGCGCCCACCGCCTCCGGCTGCCGTGCAGCTCAATCTTTCGCCTGCTAGAGGCGCTCTGCCTCGACGGCTACGCCCAGCGCGAACCGGCCGGCGGCTATCGCGCACGGTGGGAGTTGCGCCCGGGTCTCGCACCCGAAGCCGCGTTCAAAGCCCGTCTCGCCGCCGTGCTGCGTCGAACCGCCGTCGCCACCGCCACGACCATCGAGTGGTATGAGTCCACCGCGCATGGCCTGATTCTGCGCGAGCAGCCCACTGGCCATGAGGGCGAGGTGCATGTCTAGGCGCGTCCCAGGTTTTGCGTCCGTGGACCACCGAGGTGGACGCGGTCCTGCAGGCCACCTGCGCCCAGCCCAAGATCGAAGGCGCGAATCGGGACTTCCGGGACGTCTTCGATACGCAGGATCTCGCCCGCCAGTGACAGAGCATCGGCTTCCACACCGCGATGCTATTCGACCTCGAAACGGATGCCCACGAACACTACGCTCGCACCACTGTGCCCGGCAACCCTGGCGCCCCCCCGGGTCTGAAACGCTACGTCGAACGCCTCGAATCCACCGGTTGCAACGACGGCGCGGCGACGCTCCGTGCACGCTATGCCGACGTTTTAAACACCGCCGGCTAAACGCCTCAGGCCAAAATCAACCGCAGCACCACGACCGCCAGCAACGCCGTCAGTCCCGCCAAACCCGACGCCACCGTGACCACCCGATAGCCCTGCCCGACCGTCAGCCCGGAGAGCTGCGTGACCACCCAGAAATAGCTGTCGTTCACGTGCGACACCGTCATCGCCCCCGCCCCGATCGCCAGCGTCGTGAGCGCCAGCGCCGTCGGCGTATCCAAACCGAGGGCACCGAGCAGCGGCGCGACCAGCGACGCCGTGGTCACGATGGCCACGGTCGACGAACCTTGCGCCGTCTTGATGCCCGCCGCGACGAGGAACGGCAGCACGATATTGAGCCGACCGAGATCAAACGCCTTTAACATGTGGCCGATCTGATCCGCCAGCGGCGTCACCCGCAGCACCGCGCCGAGCGCCCCGCCGGCCGCCGTGATCAACACGATCGCCCCGGCCGCCCGCAGCGCCTCGCCCGTCCAGTCGCCGAGCGCCTCGGCGCCATGACCCCGCGCCAGGGCCAACGCCAGAAACGCGCCCAACATCAACGCCACGTTGGGATCGCCCAGCAAGCCGAGCACCGCCCCCGCACCCGGCCCGGCCAACGAACGCAGCGCGATCAACACCACCGGCAACAGGATCGGCGCGAAGGCCGTCAACGCGTTGGGCAGTCGCGCCACGTCCTCGTCCTCTCCCGAAATCTGCGCGGCCGGCGGCTCGATATCCCAACGCCGCCCCGCCCACACCGCGTAAGCCCACGCCATCGCGACCACCGGCACCACGACCACCAAACCGAGCGCGATCACGCGGCCGAGATCGGCATGCAACTCGCCCGCCGCCGCCACCGGTCCGGGCGTGGGCGGCACCAGACAGTGCGTCGCGTAAAGCCCCATGCTCAACGCCGTGGCGAAGGCCGCCATGGAGTGCTTCGTCCGGCGCGCGAGCGAGCGCGCGAGCGGCGACAAGACGACGTAACCCGAGTCGCAAAAGACCGGCACCGACACGACCGAACCCGTGATCGCCATCGCAAGCACCGAACGCCCGGCGCCCACGAGACGCAGCGCGGTGTTGGCCATGACCAGCGCCGCGCCCGTGCGTTCGAGCACCGCGCCGATGATGCAGCCGCTCGCGATCACGATGCCGATGCCCGATACGGTCTTGCCCAGCCCGCCGGTCAGCGCGGCCAGCGTCGCTTCGACGGACAAACCGTTGACCAAACCGTAAGCCGCCCCCCCCACGATCAGGGCAAGAAAGGGATGCAAGCGCCACCGCGTCGTCGCGACGACGATCAGCACAATGACGGCGAGCAATGAAAAGAGAGGGATGATGGCTGACATATGAGGTCCGAAAAGGAGATTGGCGAGCCACGGGACATCCGTCGCCCCGCCCACTCGCCAGCTAAAACCAATTCGCGCCGCCCCGCGCTCAGGCAGGACGACGCGATGGGTTCGGTGTTAATCCAAAGGTTCTTCCAACCCGTTTACAGGTTCCACGTGACGCCCACGTTGGCCATCCACGAGTAGATCTCGTAGCCCGCGACGTGACTCTCGACGCCCTGATAGGAGGAGAGGGGCTCCTCCGTGATGTTGGTCATTTCGGCAAACAGGCGCATCCGCGGGTGGATGCGGTAGCTCACCTTGGCGTCGATCACCTCGCGGCTGGCGCGGTAGCCATCCTCATCCGAGGTCGCACCGACGCTGGCGAGGTAATCGCTGTTCAATGAGTAGGCGACGCGGAACTCGATGCCGTATTTTTCGTAGAGCAACGCGATGTTCGCGATCTCGTCGGATTGCTTGAAGAATGGCAGCTTGTCGGCGCGGCCAAAGATCGTCGCCGACGAATCCGTCACCGTGTAGTTGAAGTTAACCCCCAGACCGTCAAAGGGCGAAGGCAGACCCGGGAAAAACTGCTGCCAGTTAAACTCGACGCCCGTAATCCGCCCTTCCTCCGCGTTCTCCGGCCGGGACACGCTGAGGCGCTCGTAGAAGCGTCCTTGGAAGGTCGTGTCGGTGAGCACGTAGGAATTCGTGTAGACAGGGTTGTCGATCATCTTGTGGAACGCGCCCACGGAAAACACGCCGTTGTTGGCGAAGTAATATTCCGCCGACAGGTCGAAGTTCATCGACTCCAGCGGCTCCAACTCCGGGTTACCCGCCTTCAGGCTGCCCTGATAGACGCCCGGCGTCACCTCGTCATCCTCAACCGCATTGCGCGGGGCCAGATCGGTGTAGTTGGTGCGACCATACGTGTTGGTCCAGGCGGCGCGGAGCACGACCCGATCATTCGGACGGAAGTTGAAGTGCAGTCCCGGCATCACCTCGGTGTAAGCATTGCCCAACTCGATGGGCGCATAGACGCCATCGCGCAGCTGGTTGGCGGAATATGTCGCATCGGTATACTCGACGCGAAGGCCGCCCAATACACTCGTGCGTCGGCTCGTTTTGATCTCGGACATCGCGTAGCCCGACCAGACTTCTTCCGTGGCGTCGAAATCGGCCTCGGTGGAGTTTTCGGCCGACGAAGCCGCATCATACGTGAACCGCTGCGGGTTCGCCTGAAAGTAATCCTGCAACGCTGAGAGGTTGATGATCGGCCCGAAGTTAAACCGGCCGTCGACGAAGTCGGTCGGCCCCACTCCGGCCAGGCCCGGCTCGCCCAGCGTAAAGGCATTGGCGGCGCCGGCAGCGAGCACGTAGTTCGTGTTGGAACGATCCTGATGCTTGTCGCTGTTCATGTATTTGCCGCCGAACTTCACGGACGCCTCGCGACCGAACAGCGTGATCGGCCGGGACAGGTCGACCTGCGCGGTCGTCACGTCCTCCTGCTCGATGTCGGTGCGAAAACGAGCCCGGCGAAACGGATACAACGTCGGATCAAGGAAAGGCGCGTCCGGCTTGATCAGGAAGACGTCGCCCGAGGTGTCATAACTGCTGGGAAAGGCGCTCGTCGAAGAGCGGAACTCCCAGTCCACGCGGCGCGGCGTCTCGCGCTCGGCGCCGGAGGTGCCCAGCTGCCACTCGAGCGTCCAGTCGGAGGCCAGCTCGTGACTGCCGCCCACCGCGAGCGCGTCGATCGTGTGGTTTTGCTTGTAGTCGCGATACTCGCGCGTGGCGCGCCCCTGACTGTAGTCGCCGCTGGTCGCGGTCTGGTTGGAAAGCGTGCCGCGCGCAAAGTCATAGGACGTGTTCTGACGGCCTTCCTCGTCAACAAACTCGTTGTAGTTAAAGCGAACATACATCTCGTGACCGGCCTTGGGACGAAACTCAAGCGCGGCATTGGCGCCGAGCCGCTGCCGCTTGATGGTGTAGTCGAAACCGTCCCAACCACCCACCGGCACCGAGTAACCGTTGACATCCGTCCAGCTGCCGACGTCGGCCGTTTGCGAGGCGAATTCCTTGACGGAGTAACTCACCCCCGCGACGGCGCCCCAGCGCTGCTGTTCTCCGAGCACCCGGCCACCCGTGAGACTGAAAGCCTTGGCGCCCCAATCACCGCTGAAGTTGTCGTAACCCAAGCTGGCCGAACCAAAGGCGAAGGGTTCGGCGCGATCAAAGGGACTCAAGGTCTCGATATCGACCGAGCCACCAATCGAGTTGTGATCGCGATCCGGCGTCACCGCTTTGACCACCACCAGCCGAGAAATCAAATCCGCCGGCACCGAATCCATCGCGAGGCCGCGCCGTCCCTGTTCCGCCGGCGAGCCGATCGACTGTCCGTTGAGGGTGACGTTGTTCAACGCCGCGTCGACCCCGCGAATAACCACGAAGCGCCCCTCGCTCTGATCGATTTCCAACGAAATACCCGGCACGCGTCGCAGCGCCTCGGCCGCGTTGCCATCGGGGAATTTGCCGACGCCATCAGCGGACACGGTGTCGACGATATTGGATGCCGTGCGCTTCTGCTGCAACGCCCGAGCCTGCCCCTCGCGGTCACCCTCGATCACGAAGGCATCCATTTTCAGGACTTCGGCGCCGGCGGCAAAATCCGCCACTTGATCGGCGTTCGCCGCGATGGTGACGGTCTGCGTCACTTCATCATACCCCACATAGGTGACATCCACCGTGTAGGTGCCCGGCGCGAGATCGCGCAGCACATAGCGTCCCTCGCGATCGGTCGTCGTCGAGCGGCCAACCGCGTCGATTGAGACCAGCGCGTTGGGCAGGTAACGATTGGTATTCGCATCGCGCACGCGGCCCGAAAGAGCCTCAGCCGAAGCGAGGGAAGCAAGAAAAGCCAAGCCGCCAACCAGGCCGCTGAATACGCGCAGAGATCGCGCTGAAGTGATGGGTATCATGTTCATGGTGAGTCGGGTTCGCCCGTCGTTACGGGGTCATTTACTACCCGCGTCAACGATGGTTAGCCCTCGTCACCAAGTCGTTTCACACGTAACATGGGTGACACCTTTCCGCCAATAAAAGCGTTACATCGGTAACACCAAAACCACCCTCGCCGGCGGGCGGTGGCCAAGACAGCGTCCTCAGCTACCACCTGCTTGTCGCCGTCACACTCGTTCCAGCTTGGCGCGACCCGACTCAACGACGTAGGTGGCCCGCGTATTGAGCGGCGCGCCGGGTCGGCTCACGTAAGGCACGGTCTTGTATTCGGTTTTCCACTGCGAGGCCGTGACCTCGCACGTCAGATAACCCCGCTCCGAATTGTAGAATTTCACCTCGGGATTCTCGGCCAGCAACGAATCGGAATACGCCGGCCGGTCTTCCCCGTCGCCATTTGACGTGATCGAGGTGCCGACAAATTCAGTCGCCACGGCACCGAGCTGAGGCTGCGCGGGATCGGGCGCGAGTTCGTTGGCCCAGTTGCTGTGAATGTCGCCCGTGAGCACAACCGGGTTGATCGTCTTGTGCTCCTGCAGATGACGCAGCAAGCGGCGACGCTCAAATTCGTAGCCCGCCCACTTGTCCACCGCGAAGCCCTGCTCCGGGCCGGCCTTCAAGTCGACCCGCGCCACCATGACTTGCTGGGCGAGCACGTTCCACTTCGCCCGGGAGGCATCAAGTCCGTCGAACAACCAGCGCCGTTGCTGGTCGCCCATGATGGTGCCCCGCGGGTCCATCAAGCCCGGGCCCGCGGGCTGCAGTTTTTCCCCGGCAGGCTGGTCGGTGCGATACTGGCGCGTGTCGAGCACGTTGAAATTCACCAAGCCACCGTAACCAAGTCGCCGATACAACAGAAGATCCGGTCCGGCGGGAAGCTGGGCCCGGCGCAAGGGCATGTGCTCGTAGTAGGCCTGATAGGCGGCCGCCCGACGCTGCAAGAATTCCTCGACCGTCGACTTGTCCGGATCCTCCTGGATCGCGTCGGCGTAGTCGTTGGACACCTCATGGTCATCCCACGTGACGATCCAAGGCGCCGCCGCGTGCGCGCTTTGCAGAGCCGCGTCGGATTTGTAGAGCGCGTAGCGGGCCCGGTAGTCGTCGATCGTGAAGATCTCGGTGAGCTCGACGTCACGCACGTTCTTCAGTCCGCGCCCTTTCTGCTCGTCCTTTTCGTAAATGTAATCGCCGAGGTGCACCACGAGATCGATGTCTTCGCGGGCCATGTGGTCGAACGCGGTGTAGTAGCCGATCTGGTATTTTTGGCAGGACGCCACCGCAAACTTCAGTCGGTCAACCATCGCATCAACCGCCGGGGTCGTGCGCGAGCGCGCCACCGCGCTGACTTCCGAGCCGGCCTTGAACTGATACCAATACCACCGGTCAGCCTTCAACCCGTCGACCTCGACGTGCACCGAGTGCCCCCAAGACGCATCGGCCGTCGCGACTCCCCGGGCCACGACCCGCTTCATGCCTTCATCTTCCGCCACCTGCCAGGAAACCTCGACCAACGGATCGGTCATGCCCCCGCCCGTCTCCAACGGCTTCGGGGCGAGGCGCGTCCACAAGACAAACCCATCGGGCAAAGGATCGCCCGACGCGACGCCGAGACTGAACGGGTAGGCGCTGAATTTAGGCTGCCGCACCACGGCGCCCCGCAGGCGAATCGGCACCATGGCAGCAGCCGCGAAAAGGGCACTGCCCGCGAGAAAAGAACGGCGGCTGACACTGAGCTCTCCGTTGAGAGGATAGATCGGAGGTTTCATGGGAAAGAAGGGTGACATCGATAGGCGGCGATCAGCGGGTTCCGTCAACGGTGGTCAGCGGCCGTCACAAAGACGTTGCCAAAGCGGCCCCTCAGGAATCGGGCGAGCCGCGTTCCAAGCGGCAGATGACCACCTCGCGTGTGCGCTTCAGAATGCCGTAAAACACGGTCGGATCTTTCGGATCCCACGCAAAGGCCTGGCCTTCCACCGGGATCGCCACCGTGCCCAGCCACTCCATCACCGACCCCTGCTTGGGGAAACGCAGGATATGCATTTCCGGATCGTCGTGTCCGGTCACGTAAAGATAGCCGCCGGGACCAAACGCCCCACCCGACAAGGTGTAAGCGCCACCGATGTGGTCATACAATGCCTTCGGAAACGCCCAGCCGCCGGTGCGCCGCCAGCCCTCGTCGAAGCGCACTAGGCTCGTCCACGTCGGGTCGCGATTCGGCTCGGCAGCCCGATTGGCGTAGTGCGCGAAACAGACATACCACACGTCGTCGCGTTGCTCGACCCACGTCAGCGAACCGGCGTAAAGTCCGAAGCTCTGGTTTCCGGTCGGCGCGAGGTCCTTCGTGGCGAAGAATTCCAGCGAACCGGTCATCGGCACTTCCGGGTAGTTGGAATGCGCCACGATCAGACGCCCGTCCCGGACGATACCGGCGTTGAAGTGAATGATCGGCCCGTCCTCCGGCGACGACCACGCCGCCACGCGCTCGTGGGAGCGCTTGTCGTATTTGCCGATCTCTTGGTTGCCGATCACGTAGAGGTAATCGTCGTCGACCGCGATGCCCTGCCGGGCTTCCGGCGCGGCAAACCGATCCAACTCCACCATGTGCCAGCCGGAGACCTCGGAAGCCATCGGCGGATTCGTCGCGGCAGACAACACCGACCCCGCCAGGAGCGAAAGCAGACTCAAGCAGCGACGCCAATGGCCAAAAACGGAAGGAAGGGACATGGTAAAGGGAGGAAGAGGTTAACGATTTCGGGACTCAGAAATTGAGATTCACGCCCAGACGATAGTCGCGGCCGAGCAGGATGCTCGTGTTCACCAGATTCTTGATGCCGTAGGAATATTCCTCGGGCTCTTCGGTGAGGTTGCGCACCGACGCGGTGAGCGAGTAATGCTCGCTCAGGCGGTAGCTGGCCTGGAAGTCATATTGTTCACGCGCCAAACGATAGATGTCATCCAGCACCGCGGACCCCAACGAATCGAGCTGATCGCTGACGCGATTCCATGCGATGCGTGCCGAGAAACCATACTTCTCATAAAACAGCGTCACGTTCGAAATCTGGTCGGGTTGACGGAAGAACGGCAGGTCGTCGTTGGGTCGAGCCGCCACCGTAACACTGGAATCGATAAAGGTCAGGTTGGCATCAATACCGAAACCGTCCAACGGCGAAGGCAGGAAACGGAATGGTTGATAGATGGATAACTCCACCCCGGATACCGTCGCCGAATCGGCGTTCCGCACGCTGCTCATGCCGAGCGATTCGAACGCGATTCCGTCATAGGTCACGTTCCGCTGGGTCTCTGCGTAACTGTAGATCGGGTTGTCGATCTCCTTGCGGAACCAGGCGACCGAAAGCAGCCCGTCGCCGCGGACATACCATTCAAGCGAAAGATCGAAGTTGAGTGATTCGTAAGGCCCGAGTTCCGGATTGCCGATCTCCAGGCTGCCGGCGTTGGCATAGGCGGGATCGAGCGGCGAATCCAATTTCTCGTAATCGAGGGAAGAAAGCGGACTCGCGTCTTCGTAGGCAGGACGGCCGATCGTCTCCGTAAAGGCGGCCCGCAGCAAAACCGTATCCGTGAAGTGGTATACCCCTTGGAGGTTGGGTAGCACCTGATCGTAACTCGCCGAGCCGGAGAGCGGCAGGTAGCCGAGGTCGTTGCCGTCAACGTTGCGGGCTTGGACGGCTGCGATCTCGGACTCGGTGCGCTCCCAGCGAACACCCCCAAGAATGTCCAACCGATCAAAGGTCACGGTGCCCATCGCGTAAGCGGCGTAGATCTTTTCATGCAGGTCGTAATCGTCTTCGACCGAGTTCGACGCCGAGCCACCTGCGTCATAGGTGGTCTGGGAAGGGTTCGCCGCCACGTAGTTGTCGATCCGGCCATAGTTGAGCAGGGGGCCCGTGGTGTAGCGCCCGTCATAACCCGACTGAGCGGGATCAAAACCAACCGCGTCCAACGTCCATTTCCCCACCGGCACGAGACGGTAGGACGTAAGGTCGACCTTACGATCGCGGTCGATGAATTTCACGCCGGACTTTAGCGAACCGGAACGGCCCCACGCCTCGGCGAGATCCCAGGTCACGTCGGTCTTGGCGGTAAAGGTGTCCTCGTTCAGCGGACCATCATCGAAACGCACACGGCGCAGCTCATACTTGTCGGCGGTGTCGGTCGTCAGATCGACGTCCCATTTATCCGGCACGAACGACGTGACATCGAAATTGATCGGGCCGGTCTGTCCGGTGCTGTTGCGAAACTGAAACACGTTGAAATAGACCCGATCCTCCTTGGCGGAAGAGAACGTCGCCATCGGCTCGATGGTGACGTTGCCCAAAGTCTTCTTCATCCCGGCCGCAAGGTTCAGCAAAGTCTGATCCTGCTGGATCCGGAAGTTGCGCCGCTCGGTGCGAGAACCACCCGTAAAGGTGCCGGTCGTCGGCGATGTCAGGGCCAGATTCGTGGCACTGGTGCTTGTGCTGTAAATATTCTCGTAACGGTCCTCAAAGCGGTTGGTCACGGAAAAGTTGGGACGGAAGAAAAACTGCGTGTCCGCATCCGGCCGGTATTCAAGATTTAGATTCACCCCACTGCGCTCGGTATTGCCGCGCTCCGGGTTGATCTGAAACTCTTTCGGCACGTAGACCGTCGCACCGCCGTAAGAAACCGGAGACCATGACGCGATGATGGCGTTGTTCTCATAGTCGCGTTTTTCAAAACTCGCGCTCGCCGCCAGACCGAAGGTGCGGTCGGCACCAAAGCGGGTCGTGTAGGTGGCCTGCACCTCCGGATTGTAGGCATCGGCCGACTCGTTATAATTGCCACCGAAAGAGCCGGCGAAGAACCCTTCCTCACGATCAAAGGCACTCACCGACTTGATATTTACGGTGCCGCCGATCGAGTTGGCATCGAGGTCCGGCGTCACGGATTTGATAACCTCCACCGAGGCGATCTGGCCCGCGCTCAACGTGTCGAGCGGCACGGCACGCCCCAAGCGGCGACCACCGGGTGCGGCCATCGTCGCACCGTCGAGCAGCACCTGATTCAGGCCCGGTTCGGCACCACGAATGCTCACGTAACGCCCCTCGCCCTGGTCGAGGGACAAACTCACGCCAGGCAAGCGGGCAATGCCTTCGGCCACGTTACGATCAGGCAGATTGCCGAGCGCGTCTGCGGAGACGATATCGGAAATATTGGTCTGATTTTCCTTCTGTTGCAGCGCGCGAGAGCGGCCCGCCCGAAAGCCCTCCACCACGAGGCCTTCCATTTGCACGACTTCGCTCCCCAGCGAAATCGAAACCGACTCGGCGCCGCTCGCCGGCACGTCGACCGTGGCGGAGCGCGGGTCATAGCCAATGTAACGCACGTTGAGGGTATAGTTCCCGGCGGCCAAATCGACGAACCGGAATCGACCCGCCGGATCGGTCGTGGCGGATGCGCCCGTTTCGGCGACCGTCACGGATGCCCCCGACAGCGCGCTCTGGCCGAGCGGGTCGGTGATTTGTCCGATAATATCCCCCGCCGAAGCTGAGGCCGAAATCAAACCGAGTCCAAGCAGGGTTACGAGTGCACGACCGACGTCGCGACGAATTGAATACGAATGGGTTTTCATGGATCGCAGATGCAAAAATGTCTGATCTTTCGGCCCGCTGCCTTGGTCGACAGGGTCTTCAGAACGGGATGACCACGGCCTTTAGGCGCCCGTAAACTACCCGCGTCAACGATTCCATTGCCCCGTCACCGAGTCGTTTCCAACGTAACCTCCCAGTAACGATATTCTGAAATTTTCGGCGCCACGCCGCCACAATATTGCGATTTTCGGCCGATTTCGGCGCATATAAGAGATCTGGATACGCGCGGGACGATCCTCCAATTCCGGGCGACCTTCCGGCTTTCAACTGTTACATCGGTAACATCTCCGCCCAAGTCGCCCCCCCTCGCCTCGCCCGCGAGCAGCGAACCTCAGAAATCGATGCGCTCGATCCCGAGCAGTGGAGTCGCGGGAGGAATCAACCGGGCGGGCGCCGCCTGCTCGAAAGCGAAGGATACCCGAACGACCGTGGATTCCGCGAAACGTCGCCCTAGAAACTCCAAACCGACGCCCACACCGTCGACGTTGAAACCCAGCGGGACAACCATGGTGGGAAACCCCGTCGCAGAACTGATCGTGTTGCCTTTACCCGCGCCCCGCCGGTCTGGCGGACCATCCGACTCGCCGCCATCGGGGACCTCCACCGCCACAGTCCGCGCGACCTTGGTTTCGTGCGGATAAATCAGCACGTCGAGCCGTGCGTCATCCATCAACGCCGTGACGGTTCGCTGCAACGCAACACGGTCCTGATAGTTGCGCCGGTAGGCCGGGTTGTCGGCCAACGCCGGCTTCGTGAGATCTCGCTGTAGTTTTCGTCGGATACGACCGAGCACGCCGGCGGAGGCCGCGAGCTGGTCGACATCGTGAATCGGACTATCCGGCCCGCGCGACTTAAAGTAGGCATCCAGTCCGGCCCGACTATCATCGCCATCTCCACCGGATACGGCGCGAACCATCGCCCAGAGATCGACGCCTGTCGGCAACGGATCGATCACCTCCGCCCCCTTCGCCCGCAGCGTTTTGATGGCCGCGTCGACCAATGCGGTGGCCGTTTGATCTTCTTCGTCCCGCCCAAAAAGTTGGCGCAGAACGCCAATCCGCGTTCCACGCAGATCCGCCGACCGCAGGGCATCAGCCAGTGGCCCGCCACGGCCGGATGGCCGCTCCAAACTGTCCAAGGTCGTCAGGTCCCGCGGGTCGATGCCCGCCATCACCTGCATCAACAGCACCGCATCCGTCACGTTGCGCGTGATCGATCCCACGCGGTCAAACACCAACGACGATGGCATCACGCCGCCTCGAGAAACGAGTCCCGAACTCGGACAAAATGCGACGAGGTTGTTTTTCGTCGCCGGGTTGCGGAGCGACGATCCGGTTTCCGTGCCGATACTCGCCCAGCCAAACAGAGCGGCGACGCCGACCGCCGACCCACTCGAGGAGCCGCCGGGAATCTTGGCCGGATTGTAGGGATTGAGCGTCTGCCCACCGAGTGAACTGGTGCCGGTGGCACCGCGGGCGAATTCGTCGAGGTTGGTTTTCGCGAGGACGATTGCGCCCGCCGCCCGCAAACGCGCCACCACAAAGGCGTCCGCCGGAGGCACGCTGCCCGCCAGCACCAGGGCGCCGCCCGTGGTCGGCAAATCCGCCGTGTCGATGTTGTCCTTCACGAGAATCGGCACGCCGTGCAGCATCGAACGCGGTCCGGTGGTCGCCCGCTCGGCATCCAGATCCCGCGCTTCATCTAACGCACGTGGGTTGAGCGTGAGAATAGCGTTCACTTCCGGGCCCGCCTGATCGTAGGCGGCGATGCGTTGCAGGTGAATCCGCACCACCCGCTCGGCGGTGAGCCCGTGGGCGTAGGCCTCTTGCAGGTCGGGGATAGTCGCGGTCGCCAGATCCAAGGTCGCCGCTGGTAAACGAGAAAGAACGAGCCCCGCCGCCAGCATGGCGAGGGTGGCTCGACTCCCCCTCAATCGCCGTCCCACCACCGGACTACCTTCGCAGTTCCGCCGGCACCTCCGGGATGCGGGCGACGATCACCTCGCGGCTGGCGCGCGAGATGCCGTAGATGATGCGTTCGCCTTTCGCGCTGCGGTCCCATGCCCAGGACTGACCGGCAAAGGGCACCTCGATGGCCGTCACGTAGTCGAGCGCCACGCCGGTTTCCGGCAGACGCACCACGTAGAGTTCCTGCTCGTCATGGCCGGTCAAATACAAGAGGCCGTCGTCGCCCCAGCTGCCACCGGAACAGGAACTCTTGCCCCACGCTTCCACGATCTGCGGCGGGAAGAGCCACGATTCGACCATCTGCCAGTCGTCGTTGAACTTGCCGATGTAGGTCCAGCGATTGTCGAAACCGGGCGTCGTGCCCTGGTCGTTGTAGTTGGCGAAACAGGCCCACCAGTAACCGTCGTGACGTTCGGCCCACGTCAGCGAGCCGAGGCGAATGCCCAGACTCATCGTCGCGACATGCGACAGGTCCTCCGTATCGTAAGTTTCCAACGAACTCGCCATCGGGAGTTGCGGAAAGTTCGAGTGGGCGAGCAGCAGTTTGCCGGCGGTGACGTGTCCGCCATTGAGGTGAGTGATCGGGCCACCTTTCAGGCCGATCCACTCGGCCACGCGATCACCGGTGTCTTTGCGGTGCTTCACGATCACGAAGTTGCCGATGCCGTAAAAGAACTCCCGGTCGACCGCGACGCCCTGATTGGCGCCCCGCACCGGCCAGCGGGCGAGTTCCGTCGCCACGAGGCCATGGGTGGTGAGCTCTGGTTTCGGCGCAGTGGACAACGCGTCATACCAAGCGCGAGCCGCCGCGGCATCCAAGGCCGGTTCCGCAGCCGAAGCGGAGGACGCCAAAACCACCGATGACAAAAGAAGCAGGAGACGTTTCATGATAGAGGGTTTTTTAACCACGCATGAACCCGAATGGGCTCCGCGACCGTTACGCCAAGTCAGGTTCCGAAACGGAGCGGTCGCGGAGTTATTCGGGTCCATTCGTGGTTAAAGGATGACGGGATTAAGCGGGCTTAGAACTTCTTCGAGACCTCGAGATTCCAGGTGCGGCCGGCGACGAGGTTTTGGTAAACGCTCGGGTCGTAGCCAAACTGACCGGAACCGACCGGCGGCTCCTTGTCGGTGAAGTTGGTGATGCCCAGGCGCACGCGGGTATCACGCAGGAGCGACGAAGCGCTCGCCCCGAAGCGGTAGCCGATCGAGAGGTTAAAGGTCATCACGGCGTCATTCTTGTAGTAGTAGACATTCCGCCCGCCGGTGAACTTTTCCTTGATGTAGTCGGGCCGACCGAGGGATTCGTAGATCGCCTGGGTGGTCGAGGCACCACTGTCGAGATTTTCCCCGATGTAGTAGGCGCCGAGACCACCGGACCACGGGCCCTTGCGCCAGCTGACGTTGGTCGCGCCGCGCCAGCGCACCACGCCGCCCACGCCCACGCTGTCGTTTTCCGTCGGGGCAATGTTGTCGGGCGCGATGGTGTTCCGGGACTTGATCAGGTAAGTCCATTCCGAGGTGACACTCACGTTGCCGAGGGGCAATTTCGGGAGATCGTAACGCGCACCGAGGTCAACGCCTTCGTCTTCGGACGTGGCCACGTTGATAAACGGACGATCCAAAGAAAGGATACGGCCGGCAGGAGCCTGCGGGTTGCCGGGGTTGGCGGCGTTGTAGCTGGCGTAGGTCGCGCGGTCTTCGGCGGTGAGGGCGTAGCGCACCACTGCGGCGTCGCCGCGGTAGTTGGCCGTGCCGCTGCCCAGATCGATTTGGTCAGCGGGCACACCGGCGGCGAGTTGCTGCTTCGTGTAGGCCTGCAAGAGGGCGGTGTCGGACTCGCGGATCTGCGCCACCGAACGCTGACCGAGCAAGTCGGT
Source organism: uncultured Opitutaceae bacterium (assembly GCA_963974355.1). Taxonomy (GTDB): domain Bacteria; phylum Verrucomicrobiota; class Verrucomicrobiia; order Opitutales; family Opitutaceae; genus Actomonas. Next base: position 8,120 of record CAXBDS010000014.1, on the reverse strand, counting down.
GCGATCGATGGTCCAGTGGTCGGCCGTGAAGCTCAGCCCCTTCACAAACGGCACATCGATCACGACGCCGTAAGTCGTGCCTTCGGATTCCTGCGGCTTCAGATCGGGGTTGCCGCCGAAGTAGGTGCGCTGCACATACGGACCTTCGGCGGTGACCGGATTGCGGTAGGTGTCGATGTCGCCGGCGCCGGCGGTGATCGTCCAACGCGAGCTCGTGAACAGCGCGGCAAGACTCGGGGCGATGAAGCCTTCGTTGTAGGAACCACGAAGCATCAGCCACGAAGCCGGACGCCAGTTGGCGCCGACCTTCGGCTTGGTCGTGTCGCCGAAGTCGCTGTAGCTTTCGAAACGGGCGGAGGCCGTGAGCTCCAGCGTGTTGACGAGCGGGATGTTGTTCTGCGCGGCGACCAGAGGCACGAGGAACTCGGCGTAGGCGCTCGTCACGTCGCGGTCACCAAACACGTCCGGTCGCGCCGGATGGAGCAGGAAGTCGTTGTTGGTCGGATCAAGGCCGGAGCTGGCCGGATTCTCACCGCTGAAAGGAGGACGCGTGTCCGCCAGCTCCTCGGTGCGGAATTCAGCGCCGACCGCGACCATCAGGTCGCCGGACCAGAGCGAAACCACGCGGCCGGTGGCGCGGATGTCACCGCTGGCGATTTCACTCGTGGCGGTGCGGGCGAAGGTATCGGAGAAGTAGTCCACCGTGGCGGCCGGATTCGTGTAGGGTTGGTCGACGACCACGGCGCCGTTCTGCACCTTAAACGTGTATCCGAATGGGTTATACGCCGACGCGTCGGTGCGGGCAAAAACCTCCTGGAGCTTGCTCTCACGCACGTCGGGGTAGGCGTTGTCCTCACCCTCGACGCGATTATAAAAACCGGAGGTTTCCCAGGTCCAGGTGTCGCCGATCTTGCCTTTCAATCCGGCGGCGAAACGCACGACGTCGGACTCGGTCGTCACCTTTTCGGAATCGAGATCGGGCAAGGTCACAGAGACGAGACTGATGGTGCGCGGGGTGCCGGTGAGGCGCGCCGTGCCGTCGGCGTTGGGCGCGCCGGTGGTGCTGTAGAAGCGGGAGCCGTAGGGATTGTAGGGATTGTCGACCGACAGGACCATCAACTGATCGGAAGTCGGCGCGTTGAGCGCGAGCGGCTGACGCACCATCGTAGAGCGGGCCTTGTAGTAGGAGAAATCGCTGTAGGCGGTGATGCGCTCGTTCAGGTCGAATTCGCCGGAGAGATAGGTGTTGCCGCGGGTCATGCGGGGGGACGACCAGCCGTATTGGTTGAGGTCGAGGTAGAACTCGGGGTTGGTGGTCCGGTTCGGAGCGGTCGACGAAAGCGTCGGCGTGCCGTTGACGAGGCGCAGGTAGTTGCTGCCCGTGGCGGTGCCGATGCGGAAGGTCGGGTAGAGGCCACGCGCACTACGCCCATCGAAGGCGCCCCCGAGGGCGTTGAACGGCTCGGGCACACGGTCCACGTTGAGGGCACTCTGGCTGAAGTCGCGCTCGGTGAGCTCGATGTTTTCACGGTAGAGCGCCTCGACCGTGCCGAAGAACCGGCCGCGCCCATCGGCCAAGGACGAGCCGAACGTAAAGGCGCCGCCGACGCTTTCGCCACCGCCGTGCTCGGGCACGCCGAACTTCAGCGAGACCTCCGCGCCGTCGAATTCCTTTTTGAGGATGTAGTTGATTACGCCACCAATCGCATCGGAGCCGTAAATGGCAGAGGCACCGTCGCGCAGAACTTCGATGCGCTCGATGCCCTGGGTCGGGAGTTGATTGACGTTTACGGCCTGCGAGAGACCGGCCGTCATCGGGTTGATCGCCATGCGACGACCGTTGACGAGGATGAGCGTGCCGGTGGCGCCGAGGTTGCGCAGGTTGATATTGGCGTTGTCGCCGCGCGCGCCGGAAGAGCCGAGACGCGTCTCGTTTTCCGGGAGGTTAACGACGGAGGGCAGCGAGGTCAGCAGATCGACGGGCAATACGGCGTTGCGCGTCTCGATGGCCGACTGATCGAGCACCGTGACCGGCGCGATTTTTTCGTAGTCGGTGCGAGCAATATTGGAGCCCGTGACGACGTAACGTTGCAGTTCAACCGTCGCGTCTTCCGACGGCAGGGTGGCCGGTGCCGAGACGGTTTGAGCCGGCAGGACGGAAGCCAACGAACAGGCGACAAAAAGGCCGTCCCGAAGAACGACCCGAAAACGTGAGCGGAGCCCCGAAGGGCATTGGGAGGGTTGCATGGTAGAGCAGGTTCGAGGCGGTTAGGTGCCTGTTCGCCTACCCGCGTCAACGGGGATCACTCCCCGTGACCTACTCGTTTCGCATGTGACACGTTCGTCTCAAATCCGCCACAAGACCGAAACAAATCTCCTAAAAATAGCGCTACTTAGGTAACACAATAAACCCGCCTCCCCGGTCGGCTCGATGCGCCTCCTCAATCAATCCGTTCCAGCGCCGCGACCGGCTGGGAACCGGGCCGCATCGGCTCGTCCTCCACCATCTCCACCAGACCCACCGGCTGCCCCGCAAACGTCACACTCAGTCGCCCCGCTTCATCGAGTTGATGCAGTGTCACCTCTTCGCCGGCAAAGGCTCGGCCCAACAGCCAACGGCGTCCGTCAAAATGGAAGATGCCCTTTTCGGAAACGCGGCGCTCGGAGCCACCCGCCGGTTCAACGACGGTTGACGGGCCGCGAGCTGCATCGAGCTTGCGCGGGCTCGGCCGGTATCGCATGGCGGGGGCATGGGCGCTCCCGTCCTCGCCGCTCGTCGGCAAGTTCACACCGTCGGCCCATGCCGCCAAGCGCCCCCGCCATCTGGGCAACGCTTCGTGCGGTGGCCGCGCCAACGGAATTTCCGACGCCTCCCCGGCTTTGAGCCGGCGCCGCAGCATCCCGCCGACGTCGCTGCCCGCCGGCAGATGGCGAAGCTGTTGCGACAAGGCTTGCCACGCCCCGCGGCCGGCTTCACCCGCGGCCGCAAGCGACCACTCGACCGTCACGCCCCGCTTCATCACCGCCACGGACAACGGCGTATGCCGGATCACGCCCACCGCAGCCCCCTCCCCCGCCGCGTCGTCGACCGGCCACGCCAGCCGACGCGGCAGACCATGACGCTCAAAGGCCGACCACAGCACGCCTCGACACCCCTGCTCGCCGCGCTCCGGCACGACCTCGGCTGCCAACACAAAGCCGGTCGCCCGATCTCGCAAAATATACGCCCGGTGATTCAACCCGGCGGAAACGGTGACCGGACCGATCATGAGCTGCCACACATCATTCGGCGCTGCCCGCCCCTCCCGGTGCGCCGGGTCATCCCCCTCGGCCCGTCGTAAAATCGCGTCGATCGTCGTCAACGCCGGCACGGGATCGATACCCCGGGCGGTCAACTCCTCACGCAGCCGGGCGCTGTTCCAATCCGGATGGCGGGCCAACAATTCGACCACCAATGCCTCCACCTCCGGGGGCGTGCGCCGCGGGTGGGAGCGCGGGGCGCGATCGCGTTCCAACAACCCATCCGGCCCCTCCGAACGAAACCGGTTCAACCACTTGTAACCCGTTTTCCGGCTGATCCCGAAACGGGCGCAAACATGCGCAAAGGGCAACTCACCGGCCTCCACCAATCTGATAAAACGTTCACGCACCGACGCTCAGGAAACCGACCGGCCCGGCCGTTTCAATCCCTACTGCGTGGCATTTGCGTCACAAATCTCGCGTGGGGACGCACCTCCCACCAGCGTCGCCGCGTCATGACCTCACCTTCACCCGCCTCACTCGAAGCCCCATGGCGCGCCGGATTGCGCAGCGCCCGCGCGAACCTCGTGCCCGGCCTCGTGCTTCAGGCCTTCGCGCTGGCCCTGGTGGGTTCCTACTATTTCATCCCTTCCGTCCAGGCCGCCCTCACCGATCTCGCCACCTGGCGCACGCGGGTAGGCATCGTTTCCAGCATCGTCTCCACCGCGCTGTTCGGCGGGCTCCTTCCGTGGCTCTACCTGCGACTCAATCCCGTCACGCGGAATCGGTTCAACGTCGCCCAGGGCTTCGGCCTCATCGTGTTCTGGGGTTACAAGGGCATCGAAATCGACCTGCTCTACAAGGTGCTCGCCGCCACCGTGGGCGAAGGCAACGACGTGGCGACCATCGCGACCAAAACGGTGATCGACCAGTTCGTCTACAACCCCTTGCTCGCGATCCCCGGCATGTGGTTTGCCTACGCGTATCTGGAATCTCGCTACCAATTCGGACCGGTCTGGGCCCGCGTGCGCGCCGGCGGATGGATCCGTCGCGAAGCACTCCCGGTGTTCATCGCCAACTTCGGCGTCTGGTGCCCGGTCGTCATCATCATCTACCTGCTGCCCACGCCCCTGCAGTTGCCGCTTGAGAACATTGTCCTGTGCTTTTTCACGCTGATGATGGCGCACCTCACTCAAACCAAACCGGCCGCGGCCACGGTCCCCCTGGCCGGCTGAGCCCGTGCGCCCACACCCGCCCGCAGCGTTTTCGCGAATCAGTTTAAGGATAGATCCGCACCTCGAATACCCGCGCGACCGGCAGGCCGTGCGTCCTGAGCACCTCCAGCTCGACCACCCTGACCGACGGTTTTGAATCTATCCGGTGGATACGCTTGCGCAGGTAGTTGCCCGACTCGTCCACCACGACCTCGTCGTCGCACCTGAGCCGATAGTGTTGCACCGTCTCCGGCTGGGGCCCGCGAATCGTCTTGCCGGATACATAGTCGCTCGGGGTCAATACCAGCTCGCGAGAAAAACCGCTGTCGAACGTGAGGTGGACTTCCCCGACCGACACCGGCGATGCAAATTCGAAGCGTAGGGTCGCCGGAAGCGCCGCCGACTCCCAGGCGTGACCGATGTCCGATGACCACGATCCGAAATCGGCCCTGAGGTCACGCGTCACCCCGTCCGTCACCTTCCCCGGCTCGCCTCCCGGCGCCGCCGAGGTGGCGGAAACCTCCGCCGTGGGGGCCAAATCAGTCGCATCCCGCCCCGCGCGATCGAGGAGAAACGCATCTCCCCGCAGCAAGGCATCCTGCAGCTCCGCCACCGCCGTCGGGGTCGACAGGTTTGAAATATCGCGGTCCGTCGCATGCCGCCAGAGCGCTGCGGCCGTGCCGATGGCCTGCCCCCCCAACGCACAGGTCGCCATGACCCGGGTGCTCGCAAACGCCACGTGCGTCGCGCTGATATTGCGCCCCGCAAAAAACAGGTTGGCCACATTGCGGGAATGGTAACACCGCAACGGAATAGAATAGAGCGACGCGACGTGGAAGGGCGTGAACGGCGGCTCGTCCGGCACATCCACCCCGGATGGCGGATGCAGGTCGATGGCCCAGCCGCCATAAGCCACCTGATCGGCAAACACGGTCCCGCCCTGCACGTCGGCTTGAGTGAGCACGTGCGGCCCCAGGAAACGTCGGCTCTCACGCTTGGCCGGCACACTGCCGACCCAGTCCAGCGCCCAGCAGGCCGCGTCCGGATGTTCACCCGAGTTTTTCACGTAATCCCAAACCCCCAGCGCGATACGCAGCAACTCGTGGCGAATCGCCTCGTTGTCCTTGATGGAATCGAGCTGCCCGCCCCACTCGAACCACCAGTAGCCATACTCGTAGCTGTGAATCGGCCGGTGTTTGAAATCCGCCGCCCCGAACTTCCGCACCCAATCCGGCGCTCGAAACGGCTGGGGCGTGTCGTATTTCCGACCGGTGAACAGAATGGAGCTGCCCAACGTCTGGCGATCCGCCACCGGCTGCGCCAACGACTCGCCGTAATCATCCCGCGATTCGCGCCCGATGTGAAAATCCGCCCCCGCTTCCGCCCCGAGCCGGCCGTCTCCCGTGCAATCCGCGAAGAACGTCGCCGAGATGTGCCACTCCTCCTCCATCAGATGCCGCACCACGCGGGCGGAGCGAATGACCGGGCGCCCCGCGCCGTCGACCATCGTCTCCGCCGCATAAAGATCCGCATCCAACAGCAACGTGATGTTCGGCTCCGCCTTCACTTTCTCGTAAAGCAACAGATCCCACTGCGAATACGATCGATGGGCGTTGCGCGCGGCGTCCTCCAACTTGAGTTCTTCGATGATTCCGGACTCGCGACGTCCCGGCCTCCCGCCATGGACGTCCGCTCCCACGATGTGCATCTTCACCTCGCTGGATGCGTTGCCGCCCAGCACCGACCGATCCTGCACCAAGACCACCGTCGCCCCGTTGCGGGCCGCCGCCAATGCCGCGCACAGCCCGGCCATGCCACCGCCCGCCACCAGGAAATCCGCCCGCAGGGTATGTTGGGTCATCATCCCCCAGCGATGCGCCCAAAGCTTGCCCGCGACGAATCACCCTTTAGTGAAATCGTTGACTAAATCGTGCCTGCCCCCGCCGCCCCCACGCTCAAGGACGTCGCCCGCGCCGCCCAATTGTCCGTCTCCGCCGTCTCCTATGCCCTGCGGGGGGCCCCCAACGTCCCGCCCGCCACCGCGCATCGCGTCCGCGCCATCGCCACCCGCCTGGGTTATCTGCCCAACGCGCGCGTCGCCGAATTGATGGCTCAAATCCGGCGCGGCCGAAAGCCTTCCGGCACCGAACAGCTCGCGCTGGTCTGGCCCGAGCCCGTTGCGGCCGACGACGGATTTTCCCAAGAAATACGGGGCGGCGTCAGGCGTCGCGCGGCGGAGCGCGGCTATCGGATCGAGGAATTTTCCCTGACGGATTTCAGCGCCAACCCGAGCCGGCTGGCCGACATCCTCCACAGCCGTGGGCTGCCCGGCATCGTATTCGGTCCGCTCCGGCGGGCCGTCCGCGCCGACTTTGCCTGGCCGTGGGACCGGTTTGCCTTGGCCGTGATCGGCACCGCCCCGTGGACCGTGCCGCTGCCTCGCGCCGCCCACCATCACTATGAAGCGATGCGCCTCGCGCTCACCCACCTCGCCGCACGCGGGGTCCAGCGGCCCGTCGCCCTGTTGGACGCCAACGTCAATGAACGCGCGCACCGCGGTTGGCAGGCCGCGTGGCTCGCCTTCGGGCCCTCCCCAGCCGCCGACCGCCTGCAGCTGATCCTGCCTCGCCCCCCCACGCCAACGGCGCTCCGGGCTTGGCTGCGCGCCACCCAACCCGACGGGCTGCTCCTCAGCAGCGAGCACCTCTTCGCTAAATGTCGGGCCGCCGGCTGGAGAGGAGATCTGCGCCACGTCGCCACGCTCGCATGGAGTCCCGCATCGCAACTGGCCGGCATTCATCAGCGTTACGACACCATTGCCAGCCAAGCCGTCGATCTCGTCATCGCCCAACTGCACCACCACGAACGCGGCCTGCCCACCGCCCCGCCCACGCTCCTGTTCCCCGGCGAATGGGCAGAACCTAGATCGCCCTGAGCGCCCGCGCCGCCGCTTCGGGGTCGGCATTCGATTTCGGCGGCGGGAACGCCCCTCGCGCATGTCCGTTCTCGACGAAGGGCCCGTCGCCGCTAAACCTCACCATGGTAAAGCGCACACGAGGTGTCGCACCTCGAACACCACGAGATGTCCGGATTAGTCCAAATTCGAAGGGTTTCGCTACACTACTAAGACACCTTCAAATGTCACCTTTTCAGAAAAGGCCGGAATTCGTGTCGCAATTTCCCGCACCACCAAATCCGCCAGAAATCGAAAAGGGTGACATGATTTCTGAGAAAATAGGGGTTTGTCCGAACAAGTCGACCGCACATCATAAACCTCACGTTATCACCAGTCGAATTGATCGACTTAGGAGCAATGCCATCACCGCTTAAGCTGGTTCCATGTCCCAATTAATTGTCCGCCAAATTGAGCCCGCATTGGTTGAGCACCTGAAATTGCGGGCGGCCGCCGAAGGCGTCTCAGCTGAGGAGCTGCACCGAAGGCTTCTCCGCGACGCCCTTGCACCGGGAGCGACCGTGGCCGCGCCATCTGCTAGTTTCTCCGAGTTCCTGCTGTCATTTCCCGCTGACGACGCGGGCGATGAACCGTTTTCTCGATCTAGAGACCTGCCTCGCAGGCCCGAATTCTGATGACCATGCCTCATCGACACGAACTGATCGGGCCTGAGAAAAATGGACACGGGAATCTCTTGGAAAGAGAAACCCAAA